>CAQTPN010000106.1:0-315 GCA_948888345.1 uncultured bacterium
TCTAAATTGTCACTCATTATTTTGTACAAACTCGTTTTAATATTCTTAAAAACTTGTTTTTGCTTAAGTTCTTTAATGACTTCTCTGTAAGCAATAAATATATTTTTAAAATGCTTACCTCTTTTTGATGAAATGCTTTCAAAAGCATTTGTTCTATAATTTATTAATGCTTTATCTATATAAGTTATTCTGTTTGCAAGTGCAATAGTTACTAGTGCAAAGTATACATCATTGCAAGAAAATAAATTTTGGAATAATACTTTGTTTTTTTGAATAAAATTTCTTGAATATATTTTTGTCCAAACATTTACTGTT
>CAQTPN010000106.1:325-5838 GCA_948888345.1 uncultured bacterium
TGTTCCTATTTGAAAAATATCATCAGGAAAATCTGCTTTTGAAAAAATTGTTGGTTTGTTTTCTAATAAATTTATTTTTAATGACCAGTTTGCAAGCTCCCTATTTTATGTTTGTTGGTTATATTTGTAAAATTTAAAAAAACAAATATCGGCTTGGTTTTTTGCTATTTGATTATATAATATTTCAATTGCATTAAGCTCTAAAAAATCATCGCTGTCTAAAAAATAAATATATTCACCCCTTGCACTATCTAAGCCTTTATTTCTTGCAGCACCTGCTCCTGAATTTTCTTGTTTTAAAAGGTTTATCCTATTATCTTTTTTGGCATATTCTTCCAAGATTGATAGAGAATTATCGGTAGAGCCATCATCAACACATATAATTTCGATTTCTTTCAGTGTTTGATTAACAACGCTATTCAGACATTCCTTCAGGTATTTTTCAACATTATAAACAGGAATTATTATGCTAACTTTTGGAATCATATCCATTTCTTCTCCATTTAATCTTTAATCCTAATATGGTTATAATTTTATGTGTTTTTCTCATATCATTTTTTAGAGAAAAAACTATTCTTATTAAATTTAGCGGCAAATTCAAATTTTCTTTTTTTATAAACGGTTTTAGCTTTGGGCAATACAGAGCCATTGCACAGATTTTTAATTTATGAAAAACACCAAGCTTTTCGTTTATAAAGCCATAGTGCTGCAAAAAGCGGCAATACGTATAATGCTGCAATTTTTGTAAATTATAATTTTTTGCATATTTGAAATTATCCAAAATTCCCTTTAATAAACCGTTTATTTTATCATACGACCAGTCTATATGGTTGTGGCCAATTCTGTATCCGTATGTAATTTTATGCATGCCATAAAAACTTTCACTTTCGAGCATTGCATTAACAAAAAAAGGCGGGTCTTGAAAGCGTTTGTAATTTGGGAAAAAGATGCCGTTTTTTATTAAAAATTTCCTGTTATAGAGAAACCTGTGGTATCCGTAATCGAATTGATAATCTTTGTAGTTTATTAATTCATCTTTTGAAAATATATACCCTTCAAAAGGGGGGTTAAAATCTTGTTTTAGGGTTTTATCTTCATTTGCAAAGAGTGAAAATTCGCCGCCGCAAATTTTTACATTGTTTTTAACGGCGGTATTATATAAAGTTTCTAAAACATCAACGGCAGGGTAAATATCATCAGAATCCATAAAACATACAAAAGTTCCGCTTGCTTTTTTAATTCCGATATTTCTTGCTTTAGCAACCCCTTTATTTTTCCTGCTAATAACTTTTATCCTGCTATCTTTTATTGCATATTTGTTTAAAATTTGAAGCGAATTATCATTCGAGCCGTCATTTATGCAAATTATCTCAATATCTTTAAGTGTCTGATTAATAACACTATCAAGGCATTCTTTCAAATATTTTTCAGCATTATAAACAGGAATTATCACGCTTATTTTAGGCATTTATAATTCCTCCATATAACTTTTCCCAATATCTTTATGCGTTTCTCTCTTTTGTTTAAGCAAATGCTGATTATTTGTTTTCGTTTCCTTTTAAAATAAGTTGAAATTAAATATTTAACAGGATGTTTTTTAACAAGCAGACAAACTTTTTTATCGCGGTTTTTTATATAATCTGCATTCAAAAATGATTCTGTTTTGATACGTTTTTTTAAATTGTTAACCAAAGATAAACAATGGCTTAAATTTTCTACTTTTTTCATCCCAAATACAATGCTTATATAGGCTAATTCTCTGCAATATAAATTGTTTAAAATTACTTCATTATCTATATTATTTTCATTTAACCATTTATGTATTTCTTCGGTTCTTTTAAACGGAATGGTGTAATCTTTCAGGTCATCCGATTCGTTAGAATTTACTCTTCGCCAATAGTAGTATGCATTTGGGGTATAGTTTATCTTTTGCGCTAAGCACATTGTTTGAACCTGAAACGGATTATCAGCCCAGCCTGCACCCGGGGCTTCAACAAATTTGATATTATGTTTATCTAAAAATTCTTTTTTATAAATGCAGCTCCAAATGCTTGGATGATATTGCAAAAATAATCCGCATTCAGTTATTTTAAAGCTCCTGTTTTGCGGGATTTTATCATCATCCCATTTTGTTTTTAATATTCTTTGTTCCTCTTTTGATTGCAAATTATCGTAAAAACAGGATTTAACTATGTCTGAATTAAATTCTCCGGCAATTTTCAGTAAATCTTCATACATTTTCGGAGAAATAAAATCATCAGGTTCAACAATTCCTATATATTTGCCGGTTGCAGCCCTTAAACCAACATTCATAGCACTGCCGTACCCGCCATTTTCTTTATGAATTGCAATAATTCTCCTGTCATTTTTAGCATATTCATCAATAATCTGCGGACAAGAATCTTTTGAACCGTCATCAATCAAAATAATTTCTAAATCTGTACAGGTTTGAGATAAAATGCTTTCTATACATTCTCTCAAGTATTTTTCAACCCCATATACCGGCACTATTACGGAAATTTTTGCCATTATCCTATCCCTGCAATCTGCTTACCAAATAAAACTATACTTATTCTTGAAGAATTTATATGAACGGAAAACAATTTTTTTCTGCTGTCATTCAATTCTGCTTTTTCAAGCTTTTTTTGAATATATTTTTTAAATTCCTCTTTATTAAAAATCAGCATTTGAAATTCTTTTTCATCTATTTTTTGGCAAAAAACGTTATCAATTTCACCCATATTGAAATACTTTTTAAAGGTTTCGGAAAATTTATCTATAAAACCATTTTGCAATTTTTCATCAATTCTTTTTAAATTCCACATATAAGTTCTGTATTGTTTTATAAGCTTTTGCGTATTGATAAAATTTTTAATTTCAGGTTTTTTATTTAAAAATTCAGTAATTTCATCATATTCCCCGCAGATTGCAAAAGTTTTTTCTTTTGAATTAATTGAAGAATTTTCGCTATCCTGCCTGTAAAATAAATATGCTTTTGGTGTTAAGATAATCTTTTCAGCTAAACATAAAGTTTTGAATGAAAACAGCGTATCCTGGTAGCTTGCACCCGGGGTTTCCAGGAATCTGATATTATTTTTAATTAAAAATTCTCTTCTATAAATTGCAGACCAGATACTTGGCGGTTTGCGAATTAAAGAAGGAACATTTTTTAAATTAACCGGTTTATTGATTTTAAATTTTGCAAAATGTCCGGTTTTTCTTGTCTGATTATTTTTTGTTGTGTAGCAGAAATATTCTGATTTTACAATGTCTGCTTTGTATTTATCGGTAAGATTGTACAAATTTTCAAACATAGTGGCTTTTACAAAGTCATCAGGCTCAACAATTCCTATATATTCGCCTGCTGCAACATCCATCCCGATATTCATAGAATGCCCGTAGCCTGTATTTTCTTTATTTATAACCTTAATTCTTTTATCTTTAAATCTGTATTTCTGCAGAATTTGAAATGAACTATCTTTGGAACCGTCGTTAATACAAATAATTTCAATATCTTCAAAAGTTTGATTTATAAGGCTTTCAAGGCATTGGCTTAAATATTTTTCGACATTGTAAATTGGAACCAGTATAGATAATTTAGGCATTGAATACCTCCTCAAAAAGCTCAATGGCTCTTAAAACGGCTTTATCCATATCGTAATATCTGTAATCGCCCAATCTGCCTAAAAAATAAACATTCTTTAATTTTTTGGCTTCTTCAAAATATTTGTTATAAAGAGCCGTATTTTCATCTTTTGGAACGGGGTAATATCTCTCATTATTGCAATCTTTTTTATCAGGGTCAAAATTTTCCGAATATTCTTTTGCAATAACTGTTTTATCGGATTTATCGTTTAAATAATGCTTAAACTCATGAATTCTTGTAAAATCATAATTACAAGGATAATTTATAACGGAATTTTGCTGATAAAATTCACATTCTTTGGTTTCAAATTTAAAATTGACGCTTCTGTATGGAAGCCGGCCGAATTTATAATCAAAATATTCATCTATTGAACCTGTATAAAAAATTCTGTCATAATGTCCCTTATAATCTTTATAATCGGTATTTAACAGCAGTTTAATTTTATGATGCTTAAGCATTGTTTCAACAAGAACAGTGTATCCGTTAAGCGGAATTCCTTGATATTTATCCTGAAAATACCTGTTATCTTTTGACAGATATACAGGAACTCTGGCAGTTACAGCCCCATCAACGCCGGTTGGATTTACGCCCCATTGTTTTGTTGTGTAATGAAGAAAAACTTTTTCATAAACATAATCAGCTAAGAATTTTAAATCTTTATCATTCTGCTTTAAAAATTCTAGCACCGGTACTTTAGAATTGTATTTGAAATTATCAAGAAGTTTTTCTTCCAATCTTTTGGCTAAAGTTTCAGGAAAAACATTGTATAAGGTATTGAAATTGAACGGAATTGTAGTTTCTATGCCATCAATCACCGCATAAACTTTATGCATATACTGGTTAAAATCGCCGAATTTACATATAAATTTCCAAACCTTTTCAGAATTTGTATGAAAAATATGAGAACCGTATTTATGAACCATAATACCGTTTTCGTCTTTATAATCGTACGAATTCCCTGCAACATGATTCTTTTTGTCAATCACAATAACTTCTTCATCAGCTTCCGCCAACAGCCTTGAGAGTGCCGCTCCGCTAAATCCTGCCCCGACAACAAGGTTTTTCATTTCGAAACCTCCTCTTTTAACGGAATTAAACCAAATAATAAATACTTAACTGTATTAAGACTCTCTTTTGTCTGATACAAAGTAATCCCAAACAGCTTTTTTTCATCTTTGATAGCCCAAAAATCTTTATCTTTTATAATTGCACCGTCAGATTCAATTTTTGATTTCAGAAAACTAAGAACCTGCTTTTGGGCAAGGCGTTTGTCCTTGACGAGCTTTTTGGTATGTTGAACTTTTCTAATATTGACTGTTGAATTTGGGTTTCTAAAATAGTAATAATGAACACCTGGAACTGTAACAATCCCATTTGCATAATAGACAGCTTGAATTGTGAAAAATTTATCTTCACAATAGACTTTTTCAGGAAATAGAATATTATATTCTTTCAAAAATGTTGTTCTATAAATTTTATTAGTAGGACAAGGATTTTTGGCCTGATTTCCAATATCGATTTTATCTTGTAAATTTGTAACAAATTTTTCAACCGTTATATTCAAGCGTTTTTTAGTTTTGCCGTTTCCAACTCTAATATTTGTTGCAAGAGCAATATCGGAATTATATTTCTTTGCTGCAGTATAAAGTTTTTTAAAATAATCCAAATTTACCCAATCATCTGAATCAACAAAACCTGTATATTCCCCTCTTGCAATTTTTATTCCACTATTCCTTGCAGCACCTTGTTTTTGATGAAATTGATTTAAAATCTTAATACGATTATCGCTATTTGCAAATTTTTTCACTAAATATATTGAATTATCAGTTGAAGCATCGTTTACAACAATAATAGATCGGAAGAGCGT
>CAQTPN010000107.1 GCA_948888345.1 uncultured bacterium
TTTCTTCGTTTGATTACTACACTATTTCTTACCAACATAAAAACACAAAGATATTTTAAAATCAAGCGTTTTATCCTGTTTTTATAATAAATGTTAAATTATATTTATGTTTCTGTTATAAATTCTAAAAACAAAAATATTCATTAAAGTAGCAGTGTTTGCTGACACTTAATTCGGGTGCGCCTGTTTCCAGATATTTTGCAAATTTAACAAGCACGGTGTTTGCCTTTATCGGATTTGTAAAACCGTAATCAATAAAGGCTTCCCCCTTATCAACCCCGAAATTTAGAAGTATATCATAGATAACTTTTTTGTTTTCAAGCTTTCTTGGGGCTACGGAAACTTCATAAATCTGCTCAGTATCAAAACGGCTTATATCTATGGAGTCATGGTCAAATGCACTCTTTTTACTGATTGTGCAGGAATAAGTCTTTTTTTCGCAGTCTAAATACATATCAAAACCTGCAGCCTGAATAAGCCCGTATGCGATTAAAAGTACAAGCAATGCAGCTGCAATCTTAAGTTTTCTAAGGGATAATACGATAACAACCCTCTTTTTTTTCTTTTTAAAAAAATTTCCAAATAATTTTTTAATCAAAAGGGAAACCCTCCTTTATTTTTCATTCTGGCCATCAAATTTGCCTGCTGTCTGGCTTTTGGACCTTTTAGAGTATTTTTTAAATCTCCAAAGCCCTTCATCATTTTTCTCATTGTTTCAAATTGCGCCATAAAGGCATTAAATTCATTGATATCAACGCCCGCGCCCTTTGCAATTCTTCTTTTCCTGCTTGCATTTAATATATCAGGATTTGCGCGCTCTTTTTTTGTCATGGAGCTTATCATAACTTCAATTTTCTTGAACTGTTTTTCTCCCTCATAAGAAATTTTTTGTTTAACATCCTTATTAAGCCCCGGAATCGGCAGAAGCCCCAGTATATTTTCTATTGAGCCAAAAGCCTTCATCTGCTTTTGAAATTTTAAAAAGTCATCAAAAGAAAATTTATTCTTTAAAATATTAAGTTCAAGTTCTTTTGTTTGTTTTTCATCAAATGCACTCTGCGCCTTCTCTACAAGGCTTACTATATCACCCATGCCAAGAATTCTGTTGGCCATCCTGTCAGGGTAAAAATCTTCAAGCGGAACAATTTTTTCGCCCGTCCCGATTAATTTTATCGGCTTTTTGGTTGAATAAACTATACTTAAAGCGCATCCGCCCCTAGTATCGCCGTCTAATTTTGTTAAAATAACCCCTGTTATATTTAATTGCTCATCAAAGTTTTTAGCAATATCAATAGCTTCCTGTCCTGTCATAGAGTCAACCACAAGGAGTTTTTCATTTAAGGGATACAGTTTATCAATAATTAAAAGCTCCGCCATCATGTCAGTGTCTATTTGAAGCCTTCCTGCAGTATCAAAAATCAAAACCGTGTTATTGTTGTCTTTAGCGTATTCCAGAGCTTTTTTTGCGATTTCTGTAACATCTTTTGAATTATCTATGCTGAAAAAATCAACCTCAATTGATTTTGCAAGCGTTCTTAACTGTTCAACTGCGGCGGGTCTGTAGACATCCATTCCGACAAGCAAAGGCTTTTTGCCTTCATTTTTCATCCTCAATGCCAGTTTTGCGCTGGCTGTGGTTTTTCCGCTTCCTTGAAGTCCCAACATCATAATAATGCTTGGGTTTGTGTCAAGTTTTAGGGGAGATTTTTCAGACCCGAGTAAACCCGTTAATTCGTCTGAAACTATCTTAATCAGCATCTCGGAAGGTTTAACGCTTCTTAAAACATCCGCGCCTTCCGCTTTTTCTTTAATATTTGAAATAAAGGATTTTACAACATTCAATGAAACATCAGATGCAATCAAGGCCCTTCTGATTTCCCTTAAAGCATCTGCCATATTCTCTTCACTCAAAGTGCTGTTTGAGGAAGTTTTATAAATTATTTCCTGTAATCTTTCGGATAAATTATCAAACATAAAGCTATTATACACTAAGAAAACTTGAAAGTTAAATCATTACTTTTGTGTATTTTCTGTATTTTTACCTTTTTTACCGAAAGCACCTTCAATTATATTGAACAAAAGAAGAATGGAAGCGGCACTAAGCCCTATTGATACCGAATTTTTCATAACTTCAGCCGTACGCGCTTTTTTGGCTTCTTTTTTGGCAAAATTCAAAAGATTATCTCCTTTAGCAGCCTTATTGATATATTCTATGGCACTTTCTTTCAGGGCCCATGCTGTGTCTGAAATCTTTTGCTGAGCGTTTTTTAATACATCTCCTGCAAGTTCTTTATTGTCTAAAATCTGTTCCGCTTTTATATATTCTTGCGCCTTTTGAAGCTGTTCTTGGGCATTTTTAAACTCTAAATCAGGCAGTTTTTCTTCAGAAAGCCCCATAGTGTTCATACTGCTTCTAATGAAGGTATCGCAAAGCAAATTGCTTACTCTTTCCGTATCTTTAATCGGTATTAAAGAAGTAATGGCCCCCGCAGCAGCTCCGCCCGTTACCCCGAGAGCTGCGGTAATCCCGACTTCTTTTGCAGCGTTTAACAATTTTCCGCCCTTTTTCTGCGGGGCCTGTTTTGCCTGCTGTGCTTGGTTTATTCCGTTTTGAGCGTTTATTGTGGTTTGTATAAAATTAGCCATTTCTGTTTGCTGCATATTAAAACCTTTTTTAAAAGTACATTTTTATAACAAACATAAAGGAAAATAATTGTTATTCAAAGTTTATAAGGGCTAAAGTTTCATCAAAATTGTAACAATCCTTAATAATATAAATAGTGGCATCCGGGTTAATTTTTCTAATCTCATCTTCAATATCTGAAATTTTTATCCCGTCTAAAAATTCTTCAGTTCCGTCTTTGAGCATGACGGATGGAATTATAACATGCTGAAATTCCTTGCCCTGTACTGCTTTCAAGATGTCTTGGCCTGTAATAAGTCCTGCAACGCTTATTTTGTCCCCAAAAAATTCATTATTTATATCAATTACTTCAAAATCAAGGTTTTCGGTTTTTATTTCTTCTGCAAAGCCTGAAAATAGCTTTGCTGCAATGTTTCCGGTTAAAATTGAAATTTTCTTTTTATTTTTCAATTTTTTCTTTAAACGTTTTTTGCACTTTTGAAAACTATCGGTCAAAAGTCTTATGGCACCTACTCCGTCTTCAATTTGCACAAATTCACCGTAATATTTTTTATCGGGAATTTCTCTTTCTGCGGTTAAAAATATTTCATCCGATGCCATTGCTATATGCCTTTTCTGGCATAAATTAAATTCATTCAGCAAATCTATTATATTATTGGCATTTTCTTTAGTTAGGGGCTTTAAAATATCTCCCTCTCTGTATTTGCTGACCCCTACAGGCACAACAGCAAGGGATTTTAAAATTTTTTTATACTTTTTAAGGTCGGATAATGTGCGTTTTAATTCCTCCCCATCGTTAATATCAGGGCAAAGTACTATCTGGCCGTGGATTTCAATTCCATTTTTTTTAAATCTGTCTAAAATGTTTAAAATCTCTCCCGCCCTTTTATTATTTAGCATTTTTACCCTTAAATCAGGGTTTGTGGTGTGAATTGAAACATACAAAGGCGAAAGCTGCAAGGCCTCAATCCTCTCCCAGTCTGCTTCTTTAAGGTTTGTCCCTGTAATATAAGTCCCTTGAAGGTAAGAGGTGCGCCAATCGTCATCTTTTACATAAAGGCTCTCCCTCAGGCCCTTTGGCTGCTGGTCTACAAAACAAAAAATACATTTATTTAAACAGGGTTTTATGCCGTCAAAAACTGCGCATTCAAAATCTATCCCTAAATCTTCATCCTCATCTTTTTCAATTTCCAAAAGTTCTGTCTCTCCCGGCAAAATACTGCCGTCCTCCTGAATTTGAGATGCTTTCCTGATTGCAAGATTAATATTCTCATCCTGCATAATAAAACTCAATTCTATAATATCTTTTGGCTGTATTCCGTTTATGGAAAGGATTTCATCCCCTTCGGCAAGTCCTAATTCCTCTGCAATTGAGCCTTTTTGCACTCCAAAAACTATCATTCCTTTTTTCATTGAATTTCCTCAATTAATTTTTCAACTGCGGCAAGTTGTGAATTTATAACTCCCTTTTGCCTTTCTGTGTACAGGTTATAGGGGTTTTCAAGAGCGGCAGTTGTTTCTGCCCTTAAAATTTTAAGATTGTTTAAGCAATTTTGAAAAAGCTCTTTTTTCTCATCCTCCTCTAAAATGTCTGAAATACAGACCAGTATTGAAGCATTATTTAAAATATGGGCTTTATTTTTGAATTTATAGGAAGAAATTAAGCTTTTTAAATATTTCTGTCCGAAGGTCGTGATTTTATAGGTTTTTGTAAGCATTCCGCCGTCTGTCATTTTTGATTCAAATTCAACACAGGATAACCCTTCCAGCTTTCTTAGAGAAGGGTTTATGGCTCCAAGACTCGGAGAAGCGTACATAAAAAATTTTTCCTCAATTAATTTTTTAATTTTGTAAATTGTGGCATCATATTTAATTAAAATGTATAAAATAAGAATTTCCGTCATTTTAAAGCTCCAAAATCTAATCTATTCTAGCATAAAGGTTTAAATATTGTGAAATTCTTTATTTAATTTATAATTTTATTTGGATAAAAGAAATTGGAAAAAATTTTGATAGTTGTTGAAAATAATTTAGAAAAAATAAAAAGTCTTGTAAAAGATACAAATTTAAAACATATAGCAATAATAATGGACGGAAACAGACGCTGGGCAAAGGAACACTGCCTGCCATCCGCCATGGGGCACAAAAAGGGGGTTGATTCCCTTAAAAATATTGTAAAGGCGTCACACAAATGCGGTGTAAAATATCTTACTTTGTATGCGTTTTCAACGGAAAATTGGAACCGAAAACAAGACGAGGTGGACTTTCTAATGGGTCTGCTTGCAAGCACGATAAAAAATGAATTAAATGAGCTTCATCAAAATGACGTCAAACTAACCTTTATCGGAGATATAAAGGCCCTTAACGCTGAGCTGCAGGACATTTTGGCGAATGCTGAAAATACGACAAAAAATAATAAAGGCGTAAATCTGCAAATAGCAATTAATTACGGGGCAAGAAACGAGCTGATTAATGCCGTAAAGTGTATTATAGAAGATGGTATTTCTGCAAATGAAGTTACAGAGGAGGTTTTGCAAAATCATCTTTATACAAAAAATATCCCGGACCCCGATTTATTAATAAGAACCGGGGGCGAGATGCGGGTAAGCAATTATCTTTTATGGCAGATTGCATACTCTGAGCTGTATGTCACGCGCAAATACTGGCCGGAATTCAATGAGGATGCACTTTTTGAATCTATTGAAGAATTTGCAAAGAGGCAAAGAAGGTATGGCGGTTAAAACTGCTGTTTTTATTTTTTTAAAAAAGAGGAAAAAATATGCTTGAAATCGTCTTGGGGACCGGAAATGAACATAAAATTTATGAAATGAATTTGATTTCAAAGCCTTTTGGGGTAGAGTTTCATATGCCAAATCTGGCACATGGTGTTTTTAACCCTGATGAATCCGGAGAAACTTTTGAAGAAAACGCTTTTATTAAGGCTTATGAAGCCTATAAGCTTGATTGTATGGATATTCCGGCACAATCGGATATAAATGCTGAAAATGGCATATACGTATGTGAAAATCATTCTGAAAAGGGGCTGAAAAAATCTCAAAAACTTTATCTGGCTGATGATTCCGGCCTTTGTGTAGATTTTTTGGATGGTGCTCCGGGGTTAAAATCCGCAAGATATGCTGATAC
>CAQTPN010000108.1:0-1573 GCA_948888345.1 uncultured bacterium
GTTCGGTGTCAAGTATTTTTGGATTGTAATGTGCATTGCGGCACCGTTCGGAAGTTTGTTTATTTCCTGTACAAGACCCTTTCCAAAAGACTTTTTACCCACAATTGTCGCTCTTTTGTTATCTTTAAGCGCGCCTGAGAGAATTTCGCTTGCACTTGCACTTCCGCCGTTAATTAAAACCACCATCGGCTGTCTTGAAATTACTTTCGGGGTAGATTTCTGGGTTTCGATATATCCTTCTCTGTCCACAGTAGATACTATAGTCTGCCCGTCCAACAGCATATCCGCTATAAAGATTGCATTGGTTAAAAGTCCTCCGGGGTTTGACCTTAAGTCAATAATTATTCCGTCTTTATTTCTGTTTTCAATAAGTGCATTTTCAAATTCAAGCGTTGCGTTTTTGCTTATAAATGAACTCAATCTTATATATCCGATATTCGGAGAGAGTTTTGCATATTTAGGTGTTTTTGTTGATACGGATTTTAATTCAATATTTGCCCTTTGAACCTTATAAAGTTTATTTTCTTCTCCTTCTCTTTTGATTAGAAGCTCAACAATTGTACCTTCTTCGCCCCTTATTTTATCTGCAGCGGCATCAACGGTTATACCTTTTGTTGATTTACCATCTATTTCAAGGATTTCATCCTCTGCCTTCAGGCCGGCCTTTTCGCCCGGGGTATCTTCCAGAGGTGCTATGATTAAAAGTTTACCGTCACGCACACCTATCTGTACTCCGATACCCTTCAGGGAACCTTGGATAGAATCGTTTTCTTCGCCGTATTCTTTCGGGGTTAAAAATTTTGTATAAACATCATTCAGGCTGGATACCATTGTATCAATAGCAACATAAGCATCAGCATCTGTTTTGATTACAGAATCGTATTTGTGACGCCATCTTGTCCAATCCTGTTTATTGTTATCTTTATCTACAAATTTTGTATCAATTAATTTCCATGCTTTATCGTATAGAGCCTGCGGGGTTTGTGCAAGCACAGGATTTACTGCTGTTGTTATATATGACATAAACAAAAGCATTAAAGCTACCGCAATTTTTTTCCAAATATTCTTCATCAATTGTCATCTCCTTGTTAAAAAGCTTTGCCTTGTTTTGAAGCTCCGTTACTTACAATATTAATACAAAGTATGCGCTAAGACAAATTTTAGCTAAATTTATTTGGCAAAAAGCTATTTATAAAGTAAAATAAAGGCTATGGAAATCTCACATAAAAAATCACTTATCTTATTAACCGTAGCATCAGTCGTGGTATTCTTTCTTGTCTACCTTATCGGATACACCATATTCCAATACAAATCTTACAACTTTATGATGAAGCAAACATCGGTAAATAAGGTGGCATCTGATGACATTATTCTTGTCGTAATAGATAATAAATCATTGGCTAAGCTTGGAAGATGGCCCTGGAAAAGAACTATGTTTCTTGAGATATTTGATTATCTTGAAAACTACACGGAAGCTAAGGCTTACGGTTTTGATGCCATTATAATTGCACCCGATACGGACCATCCCGAAATTGATATGGAATTTTCAAGTAAAATCGGGGATTATGACAGA
>CAQTPN010000108.1:1583-5756 GCA_948888345.1 uncultured bacterium
CTGCATAGCCGCATTCATGGTTTCTCCATATCCGGCGTTGGCTTTATGTATGACGATTTTAAGGATGAGGCCAATGAAGAGTTTTATAACACAATTCTTCCAACAAAGCATAATATTAAATTTATAGATAAAAGAAGTGCCAAATATAAAGAAGACAGCCGGTATCAAAGTTTTACACCGTTTTTAAAAGAATATTTTTATAATATACAAAATTTAGGCTCGGTTAATACCCGTCAGGATGGAGACGGATATATAAGAAAAGTAGACCAGATTATAAAATATAACGGAGAACTTTATCCCTCTTTGGGTCTTTTTATGTATTCAAAAGTAAGCGGCATTGAAGAATTTACTATTGATGATAAATACATCACAGGGAAAAACGGTGCTTTCACCTTAAAAATACCCGTTATAAACGATAAAGGGGCAGCCTACAGTAACATTGCTTATTATAAAACAGGAGACGGGGTATATTCACATAAAGAAATTTCAGCTTCCGATATCATTGAATCTTTAAGAAGTATTCAAAACGGAGAAGAACCTCAAATTAATCCTCAAATATTTAAGGATAAAATTGTATTTGTAGGCTCAAACGCTAATTCTCAGGCATTACAGGATGTCAAAAGAACCCCCGTTTCAGATACATTTGCGGGGCTGGATATTCAGGCAACGAATTTTAACAATCTTTATAAAAATGAATTTTTTATGGAGGTCAGCCCTGTATATGATTTTGTGGTAATTTTAACCGTATTTTTGCTTGTGCTTTTATTAATCTGCACGCTCCCTATTCCTGTGGCTTTAATGTGCACATCGCTTGCTATGTTTTTATATTTTATCTTTACATTCATAATGTATGACCACAGAATAGGCGTAGGGCTGATTTTACCCGAGGCATTCATGCTTATTGCAATAGGGTTTGGATATTCTTACAGATACCTTGTTGAAGGACGAAAGAAAGAAAAAATTCAATCCGCAATGGGAAAATATATATCAAAAGATGTAATGCAGAATGTTGTATCAAATATTGACAGTGTTAAACTTGGCGGTAAAAGAGCCTGTGTTACGGTTTTGTTTGCCGATATAAGAGGTTTTACTTCAATTTCAGAGCAGCTTTCTGCGGAAGAAGTTACAAAGATTTTAAATGAATATTTTTCAGCTATAGCACCAATTATAGAAAAGCATAACGGCATTTTGAATAAATTTATGGGGGATGCCGTGCTTGCAGTATTTGGCGAGCCTATTAAAAATGAAAACCATGCAATTGATGCTGTAAGATGTGCTGATGCTATGCTTAAAAAAGTAAAGCAGCTGCAGGCAAAATGGCTTGATGAAGGAAAGCCTAAAATAGAAATAGGTGTCGGTATTTCAACAGGGGAAGCATTTGTCGGAAACATAGGTTCTGAAGAAAGGCTTGAATATACCGTTATAGGTGATACAGTAAACACTGCAAGCAGAATTGAAAACTATAACAAGGTTTATAAGACAAAATTTTTAATAAGCGAAGAAACATTCCTCAGGGTGCAAAAATATGTTGATGTAATAAAGATAAGAGAAGTCTCAATCAGAGGCAAGGCAAAGAAAATAAATATTTATGAGGTTTTAAGAATAATACCTTAAAAGTGATTTTCATAATAAAAAGAGTAAACAGATGTGAAGTTTGATGAATTTTATGACGGCATAAAAAAGGCCGTTGAGTTTGAAGAAAAATATCAATATATTGATTTCATAGGAAAAACCACCTGCTTTTCGGATTTTATTTTAAAATCTTTAAACAGTTTTAAAAAGAAATTGAACAAAATCGACAAAGGGCGGGTAGATACTATTTGCGCATGTTTTTATCAGTACAGGTTTGATTCTATCTCAGGCAGAATGAACAGTATAAAAATGCTTAAGGATATGCTGTCTTATTTTAAAAAGGCACACAATAAAGCTCTTGAAGAAGCTAAAATTAAACTGGAAGTTAAAAAAGAGAAAGAAGTAAAAGAAAAGCAGGAAAATTCAAAAATAAAGCCTTTCTCTACCGAAATTGATGAAATTGATGTGGCCTTTATTAAGGGTGTAGGACCAAAACTGGCATCGGTTTTTAATAAATTAGATATTTATACGGTTAAAGATTTGCTTGAATATTACCCGAAAAGATATGTGGATTACGAGGGGCGGACAAAGATTAAAAATCTTGAAACCGGGGCTTCTGTATGCATCTTTGGAACCATTAAAAAGGCTGATTGCAGAACAAGTGCAAATAAGCTCATGATAATAAAGCTAACAATAGGAGATTCAACAGGAAATATAATAATAACAATGTTTTACAAGGTTCAAAGCAGAAAAATGTTTGAGCATTATAAAGCACAATATCCTGCAGGAGCAGGCGTTATAGCATACGGCACCGTAAAGGTTGATAAATTTTCAGGGCTTTTTACGCTTGATAAACCGCAATTGCAGATTATAACCTCAGATTTTACGGAAGAGGAGGAAGAAGCACTTTATGATAACAAAATTACTCCTATTTACCCGCTTTGCGAAAATTTAAATGCCAAGAGCCTCACAAGGGCAATAAATAATGCTCTTGAAAAGTTTTCAAACACAATACCTGAGCCTTTTCCTGATTTTCTGCTGAATGAAGAGGAACTTATTCCAAAGGCAGATGCAATAAAACAGATACATTTTCCAAAAAGTCAAAAAGAACTTGAAGAGGCAAGATACAGGCTTGTTTTTGAAGAATTGTTTATTTTACAAATGAATTTAGCTTTAATTAGAGAGGCTAATAAAAAACTCGACAGCGTTGCTCTTGAAATCAAGAAAGATGGTCTTGTGCAGAGGTTTATAGATAACCTTCCATTTGAATTAACAAATGCCCAAAAACAGGCTGTAGATGAAATCAGGCGGGATTTAAACAAAAAAGAGCCGATGCAGAGATTGCTTCAAGGGGATGTAGGAAGCGGAAAAACAGTTGTGGCATGCATTATGCTTTTATGCGCAGTTGAAAACGGCTATCAGGGTGCTATTATGGCACCAACTGAAATCCTTGCCACACAGCATTATAAAAACTTTATAAGCTGGCTTACCCCTTTAAACCTTTCTGTAGGGCTATTTTTAGGAAAGAATACAACAAAATTAAGGCGTGAAATGAAAATGAGCCTTAAAAACGGCCAAACCCACATAGCAGTGGGTACTCACGCACTTATTCAAGACGGCGTTGAATTTAATAATCTTGGTGCCGTTGTTGTGGATGAACAGCACAGATTCGGCGTAAAACAACGCTCCAAGCTTTTATCAAAAGGCAAAATGCCGCAAATGCTTACAATGACAGCCACCCCAATACCAAGAACACTGGCTTTAACCGTACATGGAGATTTGGATGTTACCACAATTGATGAACTTCCAAAAGGACGTCTGCCCGTAAAAACAACCCTTGGCGGTGCAGTGCACAGAAAAGAAGGATATGCGCTGATTCGAGAACAGGTGTTATACGGACATCAAGCTTATATTGTATATCCGCTTGTTGATGAAAGCGAAACAATAAGTGCCAAAAATGCTACGCAGGAAGCCATAAGACTGCAAAATGAAGTATTTCAGAGCTTTAAAATCGGGCTTTTACACGGGAAAATGCCAAATGAAGAAAAAGAACAGGTAATGAACGATTTTAAAGCGGGAAAATATGATATTCTGGTATCTACAACCGTTGTAGAAGTAGGCGTTGATGTGCCCAATGCTACCGTTATTATGATAGAAAATGCAGAGCGTTTCGGCTTAAGCCAGCTTCACCAGCTAAGGGGGCGCGTGGGACGTTCTGATAAGCAATCATACTGCATTCTTATAGAACAACGTTCTTCAAAACAAACAAAGGACAAGCTTTCTGTTTTAACTAAAACAAATAACGGCTTTATTGTTGCCCAGAAAGACCTTGAAATAAGAGGACCCGGAGAATTTTTAGGAACAAGGCAAAGCGGAATAGCAGATTTTGGACTTGCAGACCCTGTTAATGATATTGAAATTCTGGAAAAGGCAAGAAAGGCCGCTTTTGATTTTGTCAAAACTCACAATATGGATGATTATCCGCTTTTGAGAGATGAAGTTTACAGAAAAAACATGTTTAGAGGATAGTTTTTAATTTATAAAAAAGCTTGTGTTTTTTATTTTTGTGTTAATATGGTATCCCCGAGTAATTAATTTTAA
>CAQTPN010000109.1 GCA_948888345.1 uncultured bacterium
CTAAACCTATTTTTTTCCTCATATATATCCTCTTTTTAAAAATTGCTTCTAATGCTTCTACATTAAACAGTGTAGCATCAACAAGGGTGAAATCAATAATCAGGATAAACAAATTATATAGCCCCAAAGGGTCAGTTTTTATTAGAGGATACGGGGATTATTTTTTTTAAAATATGTCTATAATGTAGATATATTGCTAATATAGGCAATATATAAAAAACGAGTGGAAAATATGTCATGAATATTAAGAAAAGTTTACAAGAATTAAAAAAGATAATCAACCAATATGATAAAAACGCGAAAAATCCGTTTTTAGAGTATAACTATGCCTACAACCCATTCAAAAGTGCTGTAAGTGAAACACAAGTATGGGTTGAAAAAGTTACCCGAAAGGAAGAAGAATCAAATTAAGCAATTCTGTGCCCTGTTTCTGCATCAAAAAAATGCAGGTCAGACATATCTATTGTAAAATCAGCATCAGCACCGATATTTACCTTTGAATTGACCTTTGCCTTAACCTCATTCTCATCAAGTTTAAAATGCGCAATCTTCTCTCCGCCTATTGTTTCAACTTTATCAATATGTACATGCATTCTTATTCCTGTAGATACCAAGCTTTCAACAAGATAAGGCGTAAAATTTTCAGGACGGATGCCTATAAGCACTTTTTTCCTATCCCCGAGGAGTTTCAAATTGAAATCAGACAGTGTCACCATTGCTCTGTCAAAGCATAAAATTCCGTCATTCACTGTTGCAGGGAATATATTCATGGGCATATTACCCATAAAGGTTGCAACAAAAGTGTTTGCAGGAAAATTAAAAATATCATCAGCGCGCCCTGTCTGCTGAATTTTTCCTTCATTCAAAATAACTATTTTATCTCCCATTGTAAGTGCTTCTGTCTGGTCATGGGTAACATAGATAAATGTTGTATCCAATTTCTCATGGAGTTTTTTAATTTCATACCTCATCTGAACGCGCAGCTTTGCATCAAGATTTGATAAAGGTTCATCCATCAAAAAAACTTCAGGTTCCCTTACAATGGCACGCCCAAGGGCTACTCTCTGCCTCTGTCCACCGGATAATTCTTTCGGTTTTCGTTTCAAATATTCTTCCAAACCTAAAATCTCAGAAGCCTCCATTACTTTTTCTTTTATAAGGCTTTTTTTCATTTTTCTTATTTTTAAAGGGAATGCAATATTATCATACACCGATAAATGCGGATAAAGCGCATAACTTTGAAAAACAAAGGCAATATTTCTATCCTTTGGATGAATGTCGTTTGATAGTTTGCCATCAATATATAAACTTCCGCAATCAGGGATTTCTAAACCTGCTATCATCCTTAAGAGAGTAGATTTCCCGCACCCGGAAGCACCGACAAGTACACAAAACTCTTTATCTTCAACAGATAAATTTATATCGGAGAGAATTGTATTCTTTCCAAAAGTTTTTGAAATGCCTTCTAATTCTACCTTTGACACTTTTTATCCTTTAGCCTTGATTTAATTTTTCAATAGGTACCAAAATGCATACCATAGTACCGGCACCGGCCTTTGAATATACCCAGACATCACCCTTAAAGTATTTCAGGTGTTTTTTAACAATGGGATATGTCATTTTAATTCCTATGGGTTTTTTATTTTGGGAATTATCCACATAATAAGGATTAAATACATTTTCAAGCTGCTCGGGGGTTAAAGAGAAGCTTGTATCCTTGATTTCAAACATTGCAAACTGCTTTTTAATATTTTCATCAGATACATCATACCCGTTTGCCTGTAGAAATTCCAAAGGCGGATTTCCTGCATTAAAAGTCACTGTACCCAAATTTGAACATTTATAAGAAACATTCAGAATATTTTTAAAAACTTCTTCCATTACAACAGGGTCTAAATACGCTCCGCGTGTAGTTAAGGCTGAAAAATCATATTTAAATACAATCTTTTTTTCATCAAGAAGCGGTTCAAATGTTTTTGCGACATTATTAAGTAAATCAACAATATCAAAAGTTTTATACTCATATTTATAAAGACCTGATTCCAGTTTAAAGAAATCAAACATCTTCTCTAAATCAAAGGATAAATCCTTAGAATTTTTATTTATAATGCTTACATATTTTTCCTGTTTTTCTATAAGATGCCCGCCGACCCCTTCCAATAAGGCTTTTGAAAACCCTACAACAGAATCAAGGGAAGATATAACCTCGGGTGCTATTTCGGTTAAAAACGCATTTTTTTCATCTATAATCTTTTTTGCAATCTCAAATTCGCCATTTACAACGTTTTGCATCTTATAATTCTGCGTAACGTTTCTGATTGTGACAAAAACCCTGTCATTTTCAAGGTCTTTAGCAGCTGCCACTTCAACAAAAACATCCTCTTCACGGGCAGTCTGCGCTTTTGTAATTGACGGAGCTTTTTGAGCAACAATTTTATTTAAAAGCCCGCTTCCGCCTTGAATATATTCCGAAAAATACTGCCCGACCATATCAAATCTCGAATAACCGAACAATTCAACAATTTTTAAATTTACATCTAAAATCCGCCCGTCCATTGAAACTATAAATATTCCGTCAGGGTAAATATTAAACATATCATCCTTTTTGGGCCTTGCAAAATTTGAAAAAATGGCAAACAAATTCATGATTTCTATTTTCCGTCTATTCTTATTTAAACTTACTTAATAATCTTAACATAACTTGACAAAAATTCAAACAGTGAAAAATCATACTAAAGTTGTATATTAATAAGACTTTCGCTTAGTTCTTTTTCTTTTCAAAAAACGTTATAATCATTTTATAAAAAGGATGGCAAAATGATATTAACGAAAAAAAAGAAAGGATTTTATATCCTTAACATTTTTAATGAAAATTCAGAGGTAAATCTGGATGATAAGCTTTTATCTGAAATTAATACAATAATTTCAGGCATTAAACGGGCGAAAACAAGAATTGCACTTGATTTAAGTAATGTTTCAGCCATAACATCAATCGATTTTTTAAGTTTTATTAATTCAAATAATTTAAACATTTTATCCCTCTCTCCCCATCTTTTGGCGTGGCTTTCTCTGGCATCCAGAGGCTTTTTGCCCCCGGTTTTTCTATCCGAGGATGATTTCATTTCAAAAAAAAGACAGTTTGTTAAAAGAAATTTTTATATTGTTTAGAAATATTTTTGCTAAAATATTGCTCATAATATGACATCATTATCTATAACACCGAGCAATATTTTTATGATTTTAGGGTTCATTTTGTCCCTCTATACTTGCGTTTCAAATGATGTCATCCAAACTCTCGGGACATTTCTATCCTCCACAAAAGACCGCCCCGTATGGCAGGTATGGCTTTTTACGAGCACTGTTCTCATTATAACATTCACTGCAGGCTGGATTATAAACAATGGCGATATGGCTTTCGGCCTTTTAGACAGAATTCCGCACCCTGAAAGATTTTACTGGTGGCACATTTTACCCCCTTTGATATTGTTATATCTTACAAAAAAGGGGATTCCCGTTGCAACCTCATTTTTGATAATAAGCATTTTTTCATCAAATACAATTATAGGAATGATGATTGCAAAATCCTTTACAGGCTACGTTGCAGCCCTTATTGTATCTTTAATTTTATATTTCCTTATAGCAAGAAGTGTTGAAAAAATATTTTTGTATATGAAAAATAAGCCCGTCTCAATAGGCTGGATTATAGCAAAATGGGTATCTACGGCAATTCTCTGGACAGCATGGCTTCTTCAGGACGGTTCTAAAATTTTTGTATACCTGCCAAGAAAGCTTGATTTATGGCAGATGATTATCTGCTTAATCATATTTACAGGTCTTTTATACATAATTTGTTACAGAAGAGGCGGTGAAATTCAAAATATAATCAAACTTAAAACAAACACACAGGATATACGCTCTGCAACCATTATAGATATTGTCTATGCAGCTATTTTAATCTACTTTTTAAATTTAAATAATATCCCGATGTCCACAACATGGGTATTTCTCGGAGTCCTTGCAGGCCGTGAAATCGCGCTTTATAACAGGCTGCGTTTTATAACCGAAAAAAAGGTTTATAAATATATCCTTAAAGATTTTACAAAAGCTGTAATCGGCCTTGTGGTGTCAATTTTAGTTGTTCTTTTAATCAATTATTCGGATAAAATTTACACACTTATTCTAAATTATTTCAATTTATAATTTTTCTGTTAAAATGATTTTGGAATATGACACCGATTTCATTAACACTAAGCGATATTTATATGCTGACGGGGTTCCTTTTGTCCCTCTACACTTGTGTTTCAAATGATGTAATTCAAACTCTCGGAACATTTTTATCCACTAATCAAAATCGTCCTTTTTGGATTTTATGGTTATTTTCAGGCGCAATATTAGTTCTGACGTTTGTTTTGGGATGGTATTTTAATGATGGCGATATGTCATTCGGCAGACTTGCAAAAATCCCGTTTGCAGGAGAGTTTCAGTGGTATCACGTTCTTCCGCCTGTTGTAATAATATTTTTAACAAGAAAAGGTGTGCCTGTTTCAACAACGTTCCTCATTTTAAGCGTTTTTTCAAGCAATACGGTCATAGGCCTTATGCTTGCAAAATCATTTTTAGGTTATGTTTTAGCCTTCATTTGTGCTTTTGTTCTGTACTTTATAATTTCCCGCCCTGTTGAAAAAATATTCCTCTACACAAAAGACAAACCCCCTTCAAAAGGCTGGTATATGGCAAAATGGGGTGCCACAGCCTTTTTATGGTCACAATGGCTTATGCAGGATGCGGCAAATTTATTTGTATATCTCCCGCGCAAGCTTGATTTTTGGCAGATGATACTTTCTATGATAGCGTTTTTACTGCTTTTGGGGGTTGTTTGTTACAAAAGAGGGGGCGAAATTCAAAACATTTTAAAATTAAAAACAAACACTCAGGATATACGCTCTGCGACAATTATAGACTGTGTTTATGCCTTTATATTGATGTATTTCCAACACGTTAATAATGTACCGATGTCTACAACCTGGGTATTTGTAGGACTTTTGGCAGGCCGTGAAGTTGCAATGTACAACAGAATCAGGTTTTTAACCCGGAAAAAAGTTTATAAACACGTTGCAAAAGACCTTTTAAAGACCATTTTAGGCCTCCTTGTTTCAATTGTCGTTGTACTGTTAATTAATCACTTTGATAAGATTTGTAAACTCCTTGATTATTATTTTAATTTGTAAAGGAATTCAATATGAAAAAAATACACCTGATATTAGCAATATACTTGGCCTTTAGCTGCGCCGGCTGTGCAATAGGTAAGCAACAGACAATGTCACCAAAGGTACAAAAAATGGTGCAATACGCAGAACAAAACCGCGCCGATAAAGCCGTTAACCTATTTAAAGGATTTAATTCCAAAGAAATGAATGAATTTGAAAAATTCTTGGAAACAAATCCTGAAAAGCTTCCTCCCATCTATTTTATAGCTTCAGCTGACAGAATTTTTAATAAAGATAAGGATAAGGCTGTTTTATGGTATTTTATAGGCAAAATCCGCTCCACGGAAGACGTTTTAATGTGCAAGGATAAAAGTGCCAGGGCACAGCTTTCGACATATCCCATGTTAGCGCAAAACACACTAAAATATGCAGCAAATATTGCACAAAAATCGGGGAATTATGATTATATGTCAGACAAACTTGAAAAAGCCGTTGCCTGGAGCGACTTGCACCCTCAAAGAGTAAATCCAGTATGGTCTT
>CAQTPN010000110.1 GCA_948888345.1 uncultured bacterium
GATCTCTAAAATTCAAAAAATGATAGAAAACGGGCATATTCAGGTTAATAAAAAATCTGTAAAATCTTCTTTTAAAGTAAAAGAGGGGGATATTATAAGTATATCTGATGCAAAAAAGGAAAAAGACGTTATTCTGCCTGTAAAAATTCTTCTCGATATTGTTTATGAGGATGATTACCTGCTTGTAATTAATAAACAAAAGGGTGTTTTAACCCATCCTACGTCCTTAAATACGGAAAATTCCCTCGTAAACGCTCTGCTTTGTTACGGGTGTAATTTATCTGATATTCAGGGGGAAGAAAGAAGAGGAATAGTACACAGGCTTGATAAAAATACATCCGGTCTGATTATGATTGCAAAAACAAATGAAACACATTCGAATCTTCAAAAACAAATTCAGACAAAAAGTGCCAAAAGAAAATATTTAGCTGTTGTTTACGGGATTATTGAAGAGAATGAAGGAATTATAAATAAACCGCTTGTGCATTTTATGAATAAAACCGTAAAGATGAATGTTGCAAAAGAAAATGAAGGACAGCAGGCAATAACTCATTTTAAGGTTTTAAAAAGATATGATGACCTTACGCTTTTGGAGTTGGAACTTAAAACCGGACGCACCCATCAAATAAGGTGTCATCTTTCATCCGTGAATCATCCTGTATACGGAGATACTTTATATGGAGCCAAAGGTTTTAAAAGCAAAATTAATTTTAAAACAAAAGAACAGCTTTTAATGTCATACTGTTTGAGCTTTACTCATCCTGTAACCGGTAAAGCAATGGAATTTAAACTTAATCGGACTCAGTATGATGAAGATTTTAAAAGATTTTTTAAACTTATAGAAAATGAAGGAGAAAATTAATGCAGGATATAATTATTTATTATATTGCAGGGCTTTTAACAGGTCTTATTGTTATGTTTTTTATTGTGAGAAAAATTAAAAAAGAACAGGCTGTTTTAAAAAGAAAATATGAGAAAACCTCAGTTGGCGCAGATGATTCGGAACTTAGGGTAAAAACCCTTGAAAATAAAGTAAAAACTCTGGAAGCTGCCTTAGAAAAAAGTTTAAAAAATAATGGAAATTAGAGTTATTTTTTAAATTGCCACATATCTTTGTGGAGCATTGCTAAGAACGGAATTAATTCAAGTCTTCCTACCAGCATATCAAACATAAAGATTAACTTTGTGGCATCCGTTAAATGATTAAAATGATTTAGGGGTCCTATTGCTCCAAATCCGGGGCCGACATTTCCTAAAGATGCTATTGAGCCTACTATTGCAATGCTTGAATTTTGTTCAATAAAACCGGTAAGGAAGGCACTCAGCGCGAATATTACAAAATAAAATATTACAAATGCCATAATCTGCTGAGCAGTTTCTGTGTTTATCGCGCTTCCTTCAAGTCTTATCGGATATACTCCTTTAGGGTGAACGATTTTATTTAGTTCCCGTCTTATATATTTAAAAACAAAAATCCATCTTGTAATTTTTAAACCGCCGCAGGCAGAAATCGCAGATGCACCTATAAACATAGGCAAAAGCAATAAGAGTTTGCTTGAAAAATCCCATTGTCCGAAATCAGAGGATGCAAAACCGGTTGATGTTATTATGCTTATTGTCTGAAAAAGTCCTGTTATAAGAGCATTCAGTGGAGTGAAATTTAAATTTTTACATAATGAAATTGCAATTAAACACCCTAAAAGTAAAGTTATTATAAGATATGTAATAAATTCTTCACTTTTAAATGGGGCTTTAAATTTTCTCTGTACGAAAAATTTATACATTAAAATGAAGTTTGTACCGGCCAAAAAGGCGAATATCATAACATTTACGGTTATAAAATTGTTATGGTATCCTATAATACTGTCGGGATTTGGTGAAAAACCGCCTGCTCCTACTGTTGAAAGGGAAGTGCAGATGCTGTTATAAAAATCAAGCCCTGATACTTTTAAAATTACAGTTTGCAAAATTGTAAGTCCTAAATATATTCCCCAAAGCCAGCTTGCTGTATGACGGATTCTTGGAGTTACTTTTTCTTCTACAGGGTTTGGGGATTCTGCAAAAAACATCTGTCTGCCTGCAACGGCAAATTTTGGCAAAACTGCAACGAATAAAACGATAATTCCCATACCGCCGAACCATTGAGTCATAGAGCGGTAAAAAAAGAAGGTTTTCGGGTAAAGTGAAAAATCTTCTAGAATGGTGGCTCCTGTGGTTGAAACACCTGAAACTGCTTCAAATAAAGAATTTATAACCCCGAGTTTATAAAATAAATAAGGAACGGATGCAACAAGTGCAAAAAATATCCATGCAAAAAAAGCGCAGGCAAGAGCTTCTGCTTTATTCATTGTGTCGATATCTTTTTCGCTTGCTTTATTTAAAGAAAATAAAAATCCTGTTAATAAAGATACGAAAGCACCTGCAAGATAGGGTAAAATTGATGAATATTCCTGATAGCAAAGAGCAAAAATTACAGGCAATATCATCATAAGTGCTATATATCTTAAAATTATTCCAACCGTATTAATTACAACATTTAATCTCATAGTAAAATGTCCACATCCACTTGAATTATCAATAAAATGATTTATAATATGAATATCGGGAGCGGTAGCGCATACTACCGTAACCTGTAAATGGCTAAGTGGTGCTTATCTTTGATAAGTGCCGCTTTTTATTAAGAATAAAATCAATAAGATTAAAATTAATGTCAAATTGAGATTTTCCATAAAGTTTAGCCCTCCTTTCATCAAAACTATCAACCCTCAGGCTAAAGTAAGTTGTGCTGAAGTTTTTTTAAAAGATACAGGCTTAGCTCCCATGTTATTCAATTTTTCAATGTTCTGTTTGTTTTATTATAGTAATTTCAGCTGTTTTTTGCAAAATTTAACTGCATAATTTATTAAAATAACCCCTGATACTTTCGGCATCTTCAGCTTTTGTAAAGATTATGAGCGAATCTTTGCCTCTTATAAGAGTCTGTCCTTTTGGAATTATTACTCTTGAACCGCGCTGAATAATTGCTACCACTGCGCGTTTTGGCAGGGTTAAATTCATAAGAAGCGTATCTTCAAAGGAGGATGGGATATTAATTTCTAAAATTTCCGCAAGACCCATTTCCACCGTTGCAAGAAGGCCTTCTTTATAATCGACAATTCTGTTTTTGATTTCATTTAATGCGGCCTTTTTGGCAGAAACTGCGACATCTACTCCTACATGTTCAAATAACGATGCTGTTGCCATTTGTCCTACACGGGTTATAACTCTTTTTACGCCCAATTGCTTTACAAGAAGAGAACAGAGAAGATTTTTCTCATCGCTGTCTGTAACAGAAATTGTAACGTCACACTCTCCGATTCTTTCTTCATTCAAAAGTTCTAAATTTGTGCCGTCACTGTTTAAGATAAGTGTTTTTTTCAGCTGTTCGGATAAAAATTCGCACCTTTTATAATCTTTTTCAATTAATTTTGTTTTTATGGGGGTTTTTTCCAGAGATTTTGCAAGCTCAAACCCTACAGTACCGCCCCCTATGATTGCGATACTTTTTAATTTCTTTTCTTCCACAAAAAACTGCGAAGCGGTAATATCAAGCCCTTCTGCCGTACCCATAAAAATCGCTTTATCATTTAATTGAAATCCATCATTCCCTTTCGGGATAAAAAGCTCTTCCTGCCTTTTGATGCCAACAACAAGTGTTTCATCATTAAAGGGAATATCTTTAAGACTTTTATTTAGAAGCATTGAATTTTCTTTTATTCTGTATTCAAGGAGTTTTGCACGGCCTGATGAGAAATCTTCAACGTTTATTGCATCCGGCACGGTTACAATTCTAAAAATTTCGCCTACAAGCAGTTTTTCCGGCCAGATAACATAATCTATATGAAGTGCACCGTCTTTTTGCATTGATTCTTTTACTATGGAAAGCGAATTTCTGCATTCTTTTTTTGATACAAAACAGGCAGTCTGTGCATTTGAGAGCTGCTTTGTCATAAGACAGGCTACAATATTTGCTTCATCAAGGCAGGTGCAGGCTATGAATACATCTGCATCTTTTATTCCCGCTTCTTTTAAAACGTTTATATTTGAAGCTTCACCGACAATTGTTGCTAAATCTAAATTATTAAATTTTTCTAAGCGGGAGGGGTCTGAATCAATAACAATAATATCGTGGTCTTCAAAAAATTCCGTTGCTATGATTGAACCTGTTTCATTTGCCCCGTATATTATAATTTTCATAAAGCATTTATACTCTAAACAACAAACTTTTACAACTTTATTAAAAACTATCTTTGTATTGTTCGTGATAAAATTTCTGATATATAAAAAGGCGGATGTTATGGCAGAAGTGATAAAAAATAATAAAAAGAATTATCAGCTTATAATATGGATTTTGGCTCTTTTGGCAGGGGCTTTTGCAGGGTGTCTTAAAATAGAACTTTTGAATCATTTTTTTAATTTTATTGCAACGGTTTTTACAAGACTTTTCCAATTTGTTGCTATACCAACCATTGCCCTTGCTGTGATTACAACACTTTCAAACCTTGGTACAAAAAAGAATACAGGAAAAATTTTCACACATACAATAGCCTATACTCTTTTAACTACCTTTTGTGCTGCTGTTATAAGCCTTGTTCTGTATATACTGTTTACTCCGGACAGCATTGTAATTAATGCTGTAAGCCAAAGTGCGCAGAATATAAACGGCAATAATTTTTCATACTATGAGCATTTAATCTCAATTATACCGAACAATATTCTGCAGCCTTTAATTTCCGGAAATGTTTTATCGGTTATATTGATTTCAGCAGCTGTTGGTATGGGACTTTCTTTTACTCCTGCAACAGAAAATAAAACATCGCTTCTTAAGGTATTAACAGGCATGCAGGAACTTTTGTTTACGCTTATCCACGGTTTAATATGGGCTTTACCTTTAGGCATAATGGCATTTTCGGCTCAGCTTACGGCTCAAATAGCATCAGGCTCTGTTGTTAGTGCGCTTGGAAAGTATACAGCCATTGTAATCGGCGGAAATATTATACAAATTTTTATTGTAATTCCGCTGTTTCTTTTAGTACACAAACTTAATCCGCTTCATGTTTTTCAAAAGATGTCATCCGCTCTTACGGTTGCTTTTTTTACAAAAAGTTCTGCGGGAACTCTTCCTGTAACGTTATCTTCGGCAGAAAATAATCTTAATATAAATCCTCAAATTTCAAGGTTTGTGCTGCCAATTTGTACGACGGTTAATATGAACGGTTGTGCGGCATTCATCCTTGTAACATCTTTATTTGTTATGCAGAGTGCGGGTATTGAATTAACTTTAAGCACAATGATGATGTGGGTTTTTATCTCGGTGTTTGCGGCGGTTGGAAACGCAGGTGTTCCTATGGGATGCTACTTTTTAACGCTTTCTCTTATGTCATCAATTGGTGTACCCGTAGGGCTTTTAGGAGTAATTTTACCGGTTTATGCCGTTATTGATATGGTTGAAACCGTTGAAAATGTCTGGTCTGATTCAGCTATCTGCACGATGATAAATCAGGATTTTAAAAAAGAGGTTTAGTAATTTTATTTTTTATTCAAGCTTTTTGTTAAATTATAGATAATTTCAAGTTTTTCGGGGTTATCGCCGATTTGAGCTATGTTGCGGTTAATCATATTTAATAATTCCTGTGTTTCTTTAAGGTGGTTTGTGGCAAATAATTCTTCAGCTGTTATATCAAAGGCGC
>CAQTPN010000111.1:0-1314 GCA_948888345.1 uncultured bacterium
GGTCTTAAAGATGAAGTGATTATACATTAAAAGGATGATTTTGTTTATATTAAGTTATGTTAATTTCAATATGTCACTAAAGTAGAGAGATATAAGTTTAAAGAGGATATAAAGATGGAAAAGATTTCCCCCCTAAGGGCCAGTTTAAAAGCCTTTGAACAATTTAAGGCTCAAAGAGCACAAAAAAGACAGGAACAGCAGAACCCGAATGCCACAAATCCTTTTGGATTAACATTTAAAGGTTCTATGATACAGATGGATGTTTTTGAATCAAGTTCAAAAGCTCAAAAACAAGAAGAAGGCTCAAGCTTTGGCGATAAATTTCAAAAGGCGGGAAAACTTGCTGCAAGTGCGTGGGTATCTACTATAAACAAATTAAACTCAATGAAACAGTCTATGATTTCATTTGGAAACAGAGTTAAAGAAACAACGATGAATACCTGGGATAAATTAAATAAAACAGAAATCAATTTCACCGGTTTATTTAGAGATTCTGTTTCAAGCCTTCAAAAACGTCCCGTGGTAGAGCTTGAAGCCATGTTAAACGAAGAATTGCAAACTGTATAGTTATTTTTTAAGGAGCTGTTATGTCATTAAAAAAAGTTAGTAATATTATTGAAGCACTTGGAAGGCACGAAGATGATGATTCAATCAGGGTTTTACGTGACCTTGGCACAAACCATGAAAATGATGAAATCAGAGAAATTACCGCACGCGCTTTAATTAAAAGAAATACAAAAGAGGCACTGGAAGTGGTTATTAAAAACAAAGGAAAAGGCATAAACGACCTTTCTGCCCGCGTTGCAATGACTGCTATAAATGAATTGCTTGCGCTTAAAGAAAAAGAATGCGCTATTCAAATTTTAGAAGAAACACTGAATTCTGAAGGTGAGCAGGAAGTACAGGATACTGCGCGCTCAGTAAAAGCATTAATGTCTTTTAGCGCATAAAAGACTATTTTATATAATATAAAAATACCTCCTTTAAAAGGGAGGTATTTTATTGTTAAAATTTCTGTTTATATATTGATTAAAAGCACCTTTTGTATTATTTGTTGTGGCTTTATAATTTATAATAATTTAGCTTGTACCCCTTATACCTGTTTTTTAGATATACAAGTCTTATCATTTTAATCTTTAATACAGTATCTGCAAAATTGCTGTTAAAATTATACGCAGCTTTTAAAACAATAGAGAGCGTATTTTAATACACTAATAATACAAATATAAACCCCCTCTTTTACTTTTTTAAGAAGGGGTCAAACCTATCCGCGAGAGGATTCGAACCTCCGACATTCACCTTAGGAGGGTGACG
>CAQTPN010000111.1:1324-5729 GCA_948888345.1 uncultured bacterium
CAGGAACTATTGAATAAATTATACCAACCTCAAACTTTTAAATCAATCCGGTAATATAAAACCGGTCAATTTAAAACTTATCTGTGAAGTTTTAATATAAAGTTTATGAATATAAAATCTCTTCCTGAATGCAAAATTAGCGGCATCACGCAGGATGGCAAAGAAAAAGCTTTCACTATAGAAGATTTTCTTAATAAATTTACCATTCTTTATTTTTATCCGAATGACGGTACCCCCGGCTGCACAATTCAAGCCGGAGATTTTCGCGACAATATGAAATATTTTAATCCTCTTGCTGCTGTTGTCGGCGTAAACAGGGAAACGCTTGAGCGGCATAAAAAATTTATGGAAAATGAAGATTTGAACTTCATCCTGCTTTCAGACCCCGATAAAAAGCTTATTGATTTTTTTGGTGTATGGGGTGAAAAACCGGCCTATGGAGCAGGTTTTATGGGAATAATCAGGTCAACCTTTATAATTAATCCTGACGGGGAAATTGTAAAATCCTGGTTCAATGTAAGTGTTGAAGGACATGTGGAAGAAGTTTTAAGTGCTGTTAAAATGTTCAATCAAGAGGCCTCATATCAATAATTTCACCCGTTGCAACATTTAATTTAAAATAATATCTGTTATCCATATAAATGATATTCCCTTCCATGGTCTTATCTTTTTTATTATAGGTAACATCGCTAAAAGAGGCATCCAGCTTGATTTGCCTTAAAATATTATTAACTTCTTTTGTGCCTTTATTTATTTTTGTCTGGGTAATTTTTTCCAAAAATAGTGCTTTATCGTCTAATTTGCCTGAAACAGCACCATTTTGAGGATTTACATATAGTTTTATAACATTATCCTGATAGGAAACATCACACTCGTATACGACTGTCCCGTTTTTTGGTATTTGCCTGAATGATAAAACTTCAGCCCCTTGCAGGCTTCTTTTTAAAATGGCATTTATTTCATTTTTTAATTTATTGGTATCAACGAGGCCTGAATTACTATACGATAAATTCCGCTCTGTTTGCATACCGGCACAAAATCCCTGAGAGGATAGTCCTTGATTAATACAAAAAATACATATAAAAATTGCTAAAATATATTTCATAAAACTATTTCTTTTCTTCTGCGGCAAAATCTTTGGATATTTTAAAAGTACCCCATACAAGCACTGCGCAAAATAGTAGTGATGGAATATTATATATAATTTCACGTATTTCCATATTTTTTTCCTTTTATAATTGCATCTATTTTTCGTTAATTTTGTGTGTTGAAATAATTGTTCTTATTGCAAAAAACGTACCTATTAAAATAAATATCCAATTTATATTCTTTAACGGGTCCTGAGCAAGCCAGATTACTCCGCCGGATGTTGCAATTAAAAGCATAACAAGCTGATTTCTTATCGCAAGCAGGTTTTGAAATTCTCTATTGTCTATATTTTTTTCTTCCATAAAAAATATTATACCATTATTCCTCAACAACGGTAAGGTTTTTTAGGATGATTTGTTTATCCGGAGAATTATAGTCAACTTCAATCATTGTCTGATTTAATTTATCCATGTTGGCTCCCATAAGCTCCAAAAGTGTGGGCGGTATAATAACCCCGTAGCTTGAGCCGATTTTTACAAGTTTCTTTTTCATATAGTCTATTATAAATAGTATTATTATAATAATCTTATTTGTTAAATTACTTTATTTATAGTATACTTTTATTATATTAAAATATAATATAAATAAAGAGGCGAGTATGTCAAAACAAAAACAATCAAAAGACGAAGAATTAATTGAATTAAGACAAAAATTTCTTGATATAGAACAGAGTGTTATAAAAATCGATACCATAAATAAACTGCTTACAGCCTATGCGGATGAATGTTCTCCGGAAGCCTCCATAATATCCTCCCTTATCTCAAAGGAGCTTGAAGAAATTTTTACGGCACTTTCTTTGTAAATATTGCAACTGCATACTTTTATTGTTATAATTATCTTAGGAGAAAAAATGGAAGCATTTTTAGAAATCTTAAAAGAAATTAATATTGTGCAAATAGTTATAATATTTGCAGGCATGTGGTTTTTCTATAATCGTCTTGATAACAAGATAAACAGACTTGAGCAACGAATTGATGATGTTGAGAAAAAACTTGAAACCGTTCAAGATAAATTAATGACCAGAATTGATAATCTGTACAATCTTTTTGCAGGTTTTCTTTGCAGCAAAAAAGATGATAAAGCTGCATAAAATAATAGACTTATTTTATAAAAATCCCGCTAATTTTATTAAATCGGCGGGATTTTAAATATATTTATATAATTATCTATTTAAAAATACTGTCTGAATATTTTCATTGAGCAATAATCACCGCACATTGTGCAGGGCTTTTCTTCTTCAAAATTTATCCCCTCAAACTTTGTCGGGTCAAGAGATAGTTCCTTTTGTGCCTTCCAATCAAGGTCTTTTCTTGCAATTGACATTTTTCTATCTCGCTCAACTGCCTTTTTATTTCCCCTTGCGACATCTGCCGCATGTGCTGCTATTTTTGATGCCATAATTCCTTCGCGAACCTCTTCAACATCAGGCAGGCCAAGGTGTTCTGCCGGTGTAACATAGCATAAGAAATCTGCACCGTTTAATGCCGCTAAAGTGCCGCCGATAGCGGAAGTTATATGGTCATATCCTGCTGCAATATCGGTTACAAGAGGCCCGAGCACATATAAAGGTGCATTGTCTGTTAATTGTTTGATTGTTTGAATCATTGAAGGCACAAGGTTTAAAGGCACATGGCCTGGACCCTCTACCATAGCCTGAACCCCTTTTGCCTTTGCCCTTTTAACAAGTTCGCCTAAAATAATCGTTTCAGCTACCTGTGCTCTGTCCCCCGCATCTGCACCGCATCCGGGGCGCAGGCCGTCCCCTAAAGAAAGCACAACATCATACTTTTTAACGATTTCTAAAAGTTCATCGTAATATTCATACAATGGGTTTTCACATCCTGTGGCCTTAATCCAACAGGCAAGCATTGCCCCGCCTCTTGATACAATCCCTGTTACTCTTTTTTGTTTTTCCAATTGCTCAATTACAAATTTTGTAACTCCGCAGTGAACGGTTATAAAATCAACTCCGTCTTTGCATTGTTTTTCAATATCTGAGAATAATTTTTCTTTACTGAGCTTTGCAATATTTTTATATTCATCAAGTGCCTCTTTTCCTGCTTGATACATAGGCACTGTGCCGATTGGAAGCTTTGTTGATGCTATAATTTGTGCACGAACATCATCGATACCTTTTCCTGTTGAAAGGTCCATTAAAACATCTGCGCCTGTTTCTTCAATAATTTTTACCTTTTTAAGTTCATTTTCAAGGCCTGATTTTTCATTAGAAGTTCCGATATTTGCATTAATTTTAACGCTTAAACCTTCTCCAACCCCTACAGGGATTGAGTTTTTACGTGTATTGTTTTTTAATATAACAATTGTTCCGTTTTTAACCCCATCTCTTACAAATTCAGGGCTTACTTCTTCATATTCTGCAACATAGCGCATTTCATCAGTTATAATTCCTTCATTAGCACTCATTATCTGTGTTTTAACATCAGTTAACATATTTTATCCTTTCAAATTTTGAATTTTTTTAATCTCATCTTTATTTAAAGTGTGAATTTTTCCTAAAAATTTTGCTGCAAAGTATGTTTTAGCATAAGCCTGTATTGATTCAAGCTTATAAAAAGTTTCCTTTAATGTTCCTCCGCCTGCAACAAGGCCGTGGTTTTCCATTAAAACGGCGTCATTTCTTTCTTTAAAATGTTTTGCAATCTCTTCTGCAAGTTCAACAGAACTTGGAAGGGCATATTTTGCAGATGGAATTGTTCCAAAATTAAATATAAATTCAGGAAGTATAGCCTCGTCTATCTTTTTATGGCATACCGCAAAAGATGTAACGTAAGGGCAGTGGATATGAATTATAGTCTTGATATCCGGCCGATTTTTATAAATTTTAAGATGCATCCATTTTTCACTTGAAGGTTTTACCCCGTTTAAAATATTTCCGTTAATATCAAGCTCTGAAACATCCTCATAGCCCATATCTCCAAGACATACTCCGGATTTTGACATAAAAATAACATTGTCTTCAAGTCTTGAAATATTTCCGCTTGTGGCAGGCACCATCTTAGCCTTATAAGAACGCCCCGCCCAATAAATTATATCCCCTAAAATATCCTCTTTGTTCAATTTATTCCTCTAATTCTATTTTATGAAATAATTCTACCATAAACCCTTATATATGTTTCAAGAAAAAAACGGTGCGGATTTGATATCCGCACTGTAGAATGCATTATAAAATTGATTACTTTTGTTTCCTATGCCATATATCCGCATATTCTTTTATCTCGCCATTTTGAACAAAAGT
>CAQTPN010000112.1 GCA_948888345.1 uncultured bacterium
ATCTGCACTCAAAGAAACCCTTGATACCATTTTGTTTGTATTGATTGCAGTAATTGTTATCCGTTTCTTTATAGGGGAATTAAGATGGATACCATCCGGCTCTATGCACCCCACTTTAATTGAAGGGGACAGATTGTTTGTTGAAAAGCTTTCAAAACCTTTAAGAGAGCCTTCAAGAGGGGATATTCTTGTTTTTTATCCGCCGGATGAACCTTTGAGGAAAGATTTTTTCTCAATACTTTCAAGGCTGACAGGACTTTTTTGCAAAGATATAGCCTTTATTAAAAGAATTATCGGCATGCCGGGGGATAAATTTGAAATAAAGGTTGAAGATGGCGAATATTATGTTTATATAAACGATGAAAAGCTAAATGAGCCTTATATTTTATCAAAAACCGATTGGATGCCCTGCAGGGATGATATGTATTGCGGGCCTTTTGTTGTGCCCGATAATAATTATTTTATGATGGGTGATAATAGGGGCAATAGCCAGGATAGCCGTTTCTGGGGATTTTTGCCTAAGCAGAGAATCATAGGCCGTGCTGTTTTTGTATTCTGGCCGATACCAAGAGCACAAAAACTTACAAGGTAATAAAATTATTTTTTAGTATCCTGAAAGTAGCTTTTATTGCTTTCTGATATTTTGTTTAAAGTTATTGTCAAAACTATGGCTATAATTACCATATTTAATGTACAGATTATAAAATTCCAATCTGAAGTACTTAAATTCATATTATTCCCCCTTTAAAATATTTTTAATTTCATCATTAGTGTTAAAAAAATTACTTATAAATACTATATCAAAATAAATACCTATAAAGCTGAATATTATTATCTTTGATATTGAAATATCTGCGAAAAATAATCCTGCGATGCCGCTTGAAATCAAAAGCACCGCTGAAAAATAATGTCCCCTTAAGGCTACTAATTCCTTAATTTTTAAATCTTCTTTATTCTCCATAAAATCCATTATATTCTTATTTTTAAGAAAGTTCAAGGTAAGGATGGGTGTTATGTATCAGATATCAATTCTTCAATGGTTTTATTTACAATTTTTGACAGCTTTAGCGCATTTATTAAAGACAGATTGTGTTTGCCGCCCTCAATATTACTTAAATAAGAATTGCTTAAATCTGCCATTTCAACAATGTCATCTTGTGTAAGTTTTAATTTCATACGGGCAACTTTAAAATTAAATCCAAAATTTTTTAATAATTTTTTTTCATCCATATTATTATTCTATATTCTTGACTATAAGAAATTAATATTATATATTAGAAAATATTCTTATATAATAGAGGTTAAAAGGAAAGCATTTTATGAAAACCACTTCTGAAATTATGGATGAAATATGTATATCAATTTGTGAGATAAAAAGTATAATGTGGTGTGCCCGCAATATTCTAAATGATGATACATTAAGTAATCGGGAATATTCTCATCTTGCCCCGGTTATAAAAATTGCCGAAGAAAAATTTGATAAATTACAGGATGATTTCAGTGTTCTTGAAAACAAAATACAGTAATAACTTTTATTAAAAACTCATAATATACTGTTACAAAATTTGACATACTTTAGCCTTTTGTTGTGTAATATTTATAACCAGGCTTATTTTATCCGGATACATTTAATGCACATAAAACGATTGGAAATCGACAATTTTAAATCTTTTGCAAACAAGACCGAAATCCCTTTTTATTCGGGCTTTACTGCTATTGCAGGTATTAACGGCTCCGGAAAAAGCAATATAATAGACAGCATCCTTTTTACTTTGGGTCTTTCCACCCCGAGAGCCTTAAGGTCTGAAGGCGGTGTCGGCGATTTAATTTCATACCATAACAACAGAAATGAAGCTCAGGTAAAGGTTGTTTTTGATTTGGATGATGATATCGGTACGGAATTATCATTTGCAAGAAAGGTGAGAAAGACTTCATCCGGATATGTGAGCACCTATTCTATGAATGATAAAACCGTAACTCTTTCGCAAATTCATCTTGAGCTTGAAAAATACTCAATCACAAAAAACAGTAATAATGTTATTATGCAGGGGGATGTAATAAGCCTTGCAGATTGTACTCCGGCCGAAAGAAGAGAATTTCTGGATGAAATAGCGGGTGTCAGTGAATTTAACAGGAAAATTGAAAATGCCACAAAAGAGCTTGAAATTGTTGAAAACAGGGTAAAAGATTCCACCCTTGTTATGGCGGGGCTTGATGAAACTCTTGAAAAATTAAAGGAAGAAAGAGAAGTTGCCCTTAAGTATCAGGAAATTAAAGCGCAAAAAACAGAGCTTGAAGGCCAAATTACAACAGTTAAATATTTTGATTTTAAAAAAATCTTAGAGATGGCGCATGAAAATATTTTAAGAGGCCAGAAAGATAAGAAAAAACAGGAAATTGAAGTTGAAAACAAACAGACTGAAATTGATAAGAAAAAGCAGGAATATGACGACATCTGTGCTAAAGTGCGCGCACAGGGAGAAGACAAACAGCTTGAAGTAAAAAAACTTATCGAAGAAAAGAAAAGTGAAATTCAAAGAAAAAAAGATTCAATCCTCTATACAGAAAAGCAGATTAATTCAAATAATAAAACCGTCTACGCTGCGCAAAATGCCATAAAGGGCCACAATGACGATATTGAGCGGGGCAGGGCAAGTATTGAAAACAGAGAAAAAGCAAAGCTTGAATTAAACAAAGAGCTTGAACTAAAACAGACTGAGCGCAATCAGATTTTAACCGATATGACCGGTGCGAATGAGGCTGCAAACAGTTATATAGAAAAAAGGAATACTTTAAGAAAAGAATTGGACAGTTTAAGAGATACTGAAAATAATCTTTTGAAGGATGAAAAGTACCCGAACGAATCAAAATTAAAAAATTTAAAAGATGAACTGGATGCTGTAAATAAAGCAATTGAAGAGCTTGAGAGAAGAAACAAAAATTTTGATGATACAAATGATAAGCTATCCTCTCAAGTTGAGCTTTTAAGTAAAGAGCTTGATGATATCAAAATGGCTCATAAAGCGATATTATCCGATATTGATAAAACAAGAACCCAATTACAGGATGATGCACACTCTATTCAGCTTGCAGACAGAAAAATAGCCCAGCTTGAAGCAAACAGGCAGGCTTATAAAACCTACGGCCTCGGCGAAGGGGTTGAATTTATAATGAGTGCAAAAATTGACGGGGTATATGCGCCTTTAAGCCAGCTTATGGAGGTGGATGCCGAGTATACAACAGCAATAAGCGAGGCTATAGGCGGAGCAGGCAGGTTTATAGCCGTTGAAGATGAGAATGTTGCAACGCGTGTTGTAAGCCTTTTAAAAGAGCAAAGAAAAGGCTGGGCAACCTGTCTTCCTTTAAATAAAATGCGTCCCGCACCGAATAATCTTGCTCTTCCGAAAGTAAACGGAGTTATTGATTTTGCAATAAATTTAATAGATTTTGATGATAAATTTATAGATGTATTTTTCTATGCCCTGAATGACACGCTTATTGTAGATAATATGGCAACTGCTAAAAAATTAATGGGCAAACACAGGATTATAACTCTTGATGGGGAAGTATTTGATAAGCGCGGCGCAATTTCAGGCGGTTCCAAAAAAAGAAGCACTCCTGCTTTTGGAAAAGCGGATGACAGAGAATTAAACAATTATAAAGAAAGATTTAAAGAGCTTGAAGAAATTTATAGAACACGTTCAAATAAACTTAAAGAGCTTGAAGCAAAATCTGAAGAATTAAGAAATAAACATTCTAATGCTCTTAACTCTCTTCAGGCTGCAAAATATGAATATTCTCAAAATCTAAATGCGCACAAGGATTTTGAGAGGGTAATTGAGGAAAAATTAAAAAGAGTAAATGAACTTACTCCTGAAATCAAAAAAACCGAAACACTGCTTGATAAAATTGAACAAAGGCATATTGAAATTTCTGAAAATATAACAAATGTGCAGACTGAAGTTGCTGAAGTTGAAAAATTTATTGATGAAGGCGAATTAAAGAAACTTCAAGAATTAACCCAGGGAATTGAAACTGAAATTAAAGATATTGAAAAGAAAATTTTGAATGTAGAAAATGAAATTTCAAAAGAGAATTATACAATTAATTTTGCACAGCAAATGATTGAACTAAAAGAAGGCGATATCAAAAAAATGACCTCTGATAATGTTATGTTAAATGAGGATAAAGGCCGTCTTGAACTTGAAATAGCAGAAATTCAAAAAATTCTTGCCGGCCTTGAAAAGCAATCTGAGGAACTTGGGAAAAACCTTGTAGAATTGCAAAATTTAAGAGATAAAGTTCAAAATGAAATGATTGAAGCGGAAAAAGCAAAGAATATCTTGGAGAATGAAATTGAACGTATTCAAGAAGCAATTGAAGGTGCCAAAGCAAGAAGAAATGAATATGAACCGCAGTTTGAAGCTATTGTTGCAGAATTAAAAGATAAAGGCATTAAGGCAGATGAGCTTGTGCCGACAGAAATTTCTGTTGAAGAAATTACATCAAAAATCCAGAAACTTCAAAAGAAGATGGATGATTTGGGTCTTGTTAATATGAGAGCAATTGATGATTACGAAACAATTTTAAACAGACAGAAAGAATTAAATGTCAAAATTATGACCCTTGAAAATGAGAAAAATGAAATTCAAAACAGAATGACGGGGTATGAAAATCTTAAAAAAGAAACATTTTTAAACACGTTTAATTCCGTTAACGGTCATTTTAAAACAGTTTTTGCAGATTTAACGGACGGCTACGGGGAATTAATTTTAACAAATCCGGAAAATCCATTCCTGGGCGGACTTACAGTTGAAGGAAATTTAAAACACAAAGAAAAGCAGAAGCTTGCAGGCATGAGCGGCGGCGAAAAGACTCTTGTCGCGCTTTCTTTGGTATTTGCTATCCAAAGACATATGCCCGCTCCATTTTATGCTCTGGATGAGGTTGATGCGGCACTTGACGGGTTTAATGTTGAAAGAATTGCAAATATGATAGACGCACAGTCTAAAAGTTCTCAATTTATTGCAATAAGCCAGCGTTCTCAAATGAATGATGTAGCGCAAAGAGTGATAGGCGTAGTGCAGGATAGAGGCAGAACAAAAGTTTCAGGTATTACAAACAGTAAATAGAAAATAAAGATATGAATAATTCCATAAAATTTTATGATAATCAAAATAAAGATGAATTCAATCAAAAAACAGGGATTGAATCAAATTATGAATACGAAATAGTAGAATCAGTTTCAAACGCAGCACCAAGCCCCTTTGATGCTATTGAAATTATTCTTGATATGGTAAAAACAGGTAAAATTAACCCCTGGAACATTGATGTTGTAAAAGTGTACGATGAATATATGAAAAAGCTTGAAGAATATAAGCAGAATAAAAATCTTAAGCTTATAGGAAGAACCTTTGTGCCGACTGCTGCTATCCTAAATTTAAAATCAAGAGAACTTGCGGGAATTAGTTTGGAAGATTTTGAACCTGCCCCTGAATTTGATGAATTCAATAATTTTGATGATTATGAGGATTATGAAGCGGAACAATTGCAATTACCGTCATCCAATGTTATTTCATTTGATGAAGTATTGCAGAGAAGGACAAGTACGAAATTAAACAGAAACAGAGGCGTTACCTTAAAAGATTTAATCCGCCACATTGAATTTTATGAAAAGCTTGAAAAGAAAAGAGAATTAAAAAGTGCAATAGACGG
>CAQTPN010000113.1 GCA_948888345.1 uncultured bacterium
TTAGGATCTGGCGCAGCAATGCATGGGGGTTCGATTCCCTTCGCGCCCACCACTTAAAGAAGGCAAATGAAGCCTTCTTTTTTAATGCATTCAAAATTTCACCCTCAGGTGTTCTCCTATAAATATTACCTTTTATTTAGCTATAATGCTGCAATCAGTGCGGCAATTATGAGGGCGGTGTTAAAATGTATAAATGTCGGAATGCATGTATCTTTTATATGATTATGCTGACCATCCGCATTTAAACCGGCTGTAGGGCCTAATGTTGTATCTGAAGCGGGTGAGCCTGCATCCCCGAGTGCAGATGCCGCACAAAGAAGAATAACACTTTGAGGAGTTGAAAAACCAAGTTTCAAACATAAAGGCATAAATAAAACCGCTAAAATCGGGATAGTCCCAAAAGATGAACCTATGCCGATTGTTATAATTAAGCCTATAAAGAGCATTGCAGCCGCCGCAAGCAGTTTAGAGTTTTGAACAAACGGCAGTATTGAATTTATAAGTCCTTCAATTCCGCCGGTTTCTTTTAAAACAAGAGCGTATCCGGCGCAAACAAGCATAACAAAAGCGATATAGCCCATCAGCCCGACACCTTCATTGATTAGAAAATCCATATTTTTATGTGAAACAGCACGAAAACCGAATATTATAATAAGCCCGCATAATGCCCCGAGTGGCAGGGAACCGCTTAAAAGCTGAACAATAAGGGTTATCACAGCCCCTGCAAGAGTTATAAAATGTTCTTTTTTAAATTTTAAATCTTTGGAATTATCAGCCCCGCCGCAATTTTCAATCTGTGCAAAGCCGCTTCCTGAGCAAGTTTCAACGGTTGAATACTCCCTTTTGTTTCTATAAGTTATAAAAATGGCAGCTAAAAGTGCTATAAACATAGCAAATCCTAAAACCCAGCTGGATTTCCAAACGTCCTGCTTTAAAACCTCCATCCCGTTATTTGTCATATTGTCTGCAATAAGCCCCTGAAATATCAGCCCAAATCCGGCAGGGATGGCAATATAAGGTGCTTTCAGGCCGAAAGCAAGCGAACAGGCAATTATTCTTCTGTCAAGTTTTAATTTATTCATTAAAGGTAATAAGGGCGGAATTAAAATCGGGATAAAAGCTATGTGAACAGGGATTAAGTTTTGTGACATCATTGAAATTAAAACAAGAATTCCAATCAAAAGATATTTATTATCTTTAATAAAACAGGATATTTTAACGGCAATTATTTTGGCTAAGCCGGTATGTGTCATTGCCGCAGCCAGTGTTCCAAGAAGAATATAGCTCAATGCTGTTTCGGAATTTTGCCCCATACCTGAAATAAATAAATCCATTATCTTATCCATGGGCATTTTAGAAATCAACCCTGCAATTATTGAGCTTATCATTAAGGAAAATAAAACATTAACCTTAAAAATGCACAACAGGCACAGAATAATCACAGATATTAAAACAGGGTTAAATAATAATTCCATAGTAAAAATACTATCACAAAAAATCCTTTTTAAGCTAATAGAATTATTGTATAAACCTTATATCACAAATGATATCATAAGAATTGTGAAGTATATGAGGGCAAGGGCTTTTAAGGTTTTATCCTTGTAAATAATATCTTTTGGGTCATCGCTTTCCCCTTCAATATTTATCAAAAATAAAAGCCTGAAAATAATTAAAGTAAAAGGAATTGCGGATATATAAAGGTATTGTGCTCCTGTTTTTTCAATTGTTTGAATATCTGTAACGTATGTAAAATAAAAAGAAATTGATAAAACCGCATTAATTAAAACAAATTGATTTAATAAATCGGGCGAAAATCTTCTTATTGATTTTCTGCACTTTGAAGGGTCAACGGAAAGTTTCATCTCAAGTTTTCTTTTTGAAAAGGTAAAAAGCATTGAAACAAAAAACGTTAACAAAATAACAAGAGCGGAAGGTGCTGCCATAATTGCAGCGCAGCCTGCTAAAATTCTTAATATGAATCCTAAAGCAATTGAAACGGCATCTAAAATTTCAATATACTTAAAATATTTGGTGTAAAAAATATTTAAAATAAAATAAGAAATAATAATAAGTGTGCAAATCGGGTTTATAAAAAATGCAATTAAAATACTTGATAAAAGAAGAAATATCATAAAAAACAAAGCTGCTTTTATTGAAATTTCTCCGCTTGCAACGGGTCTTAATCTTTTATTTTTGTGTAATTTATCATATTCAATATCGCAAATATCATTTAAAATATAAACGGCAGACGAGATAAGGCAGAATGATAAAAACATTAAAAATTCAGCACCCGCTGCATTCGGTTCAAGAAATTTTAAAGAAAAAATCAAAGGCACAAAACAAATACCGTTTTTAATATAATGCCCTATTCTCATTAATTTAATTAAAGAATTTATTTTTATCATATTCCCCGCGAAATAACATCAAAATGTACCAGCAAGCTGTTTATAAACATTATACTGACTGAAATAAAAACGAAATATTTTTTATATTTTAAATCAGAATTTATAAAATACCCTGCATTAATAAAAACAATTAATCCCCATAAATAGGGAATGTATCTGGCCCACCAGCTTTCAGGGTTCAATAAAAGAGGTAAACCGAACATAAAAAATATTAAATAAAAAAGCCTTTTATTTTCCTTTGATTTATACCTTAAAGAGCAAAGCATAATTAAAGAAAGCAGGAAAATTCCGCTAAAAAATACGCCAAATCCTGAAATTCTGACATCAGGAGCATAAAAATGCCCTATTTCTCCCTTATGAATAGTGAACGGTATCTTTAAAACGGGTTCTCTGTCATCTTTTTGTATTATATTGTCGGCCTTTGAAAAGGTTGATATAAAAAATTTATAAAATACACTTCTATTCTCAAAACTTTTCGGACGGCTTGCAGACATTATATCAATTTTCTCTTTTCCGATAAGAGGATAGAGCGGATTATTATGCTGTTTGATATTTGTAAAATACGGGTTAATCCCGGATATTAAAAATAAAATTATTACAGTAAAAATGCCTGCAGAAAATGATTTCAATTTCTTAATATTTTTAATAAAAAACGGTGCGGAAAAAATCAGGCAAAGAAAACATAAAACCCCGCCAAGCTTAATATTTGCAAGTATTGTGCTGCTCATAACAAAAATTAAAAGAGGAAGCTTTTTATCTTCTTTATCTGTATAAAAATCTATAACGGAAAGTGCACCCATTAAAAAATAAAGGTAAACAAGGCAATCATTATAATAGGTTGATATCTGGCATAAAACAACCGGATTATATACAAGAAGAAATGAAAAAACTCCTGCAATTTTCTTTTCTTTGAAAAATTCTTTCTTTGAAAGTACATAAAACGAATAGCAAAAAGTAATTAAAATACTGAGATAATTAATTATTTTTCCTGCCTCAATATTTTGTGTTAAAGAAAAAATATTTCCTGCAAAAATCTCGGAAAATTTAGGATAGCATTCAATCCACATTAACCGTCTTGCATTTACATGAATTACATTTTTTGATACTTCAAAAACGTTGTCGAAAATGGGATTATACCCGTTTGCCATCAAAATTGCCGCAGGCTGATGATAGGCAGGCCCATCATAAGATGTATCTATAAAATTTATACTAAAAAAATACGCGGCAAAAAATAATAAAATTAAAGCTAAATTGAATAAAAATATATTTTTGTATTTGATTTTCTCAAAATGTAATCGGTAATTAAAAATTATAAAACAGGCCAAAATGCCGGCTATTGAATAAAAAGGGCTGATATTTACCCCAAAAATAAAACCTGAAAAAGAAAGGGTAAATATTATAAAAATCCCGCAAAGCAGTGAAAAAGCAACATTGAAAAATATCTTATCCAACATTATTAAAGTATATCAAAAATATAAAAAGATGGTTTTTATCTCCGAAAAATGTTGTATTTTTAAGTGTTTTCTATATTCAAAGCCTTGAAATTTTGTTATAATCTTCCTTGAATTGGCAAACAGCTGCTTATAAAGGATTTGAAATGGATTTTAGACTTCAAAATGATAAGGAAAGGGAATTTTTTAAACAGGATTTTTCCCAATTAAATAAAATATTTAAAGCCATAAGAAAAACTCTGGTAAATGGCGGAGAGATTGATATTTCAGGCATTGATTACAAAAATATTATTGATGAAAATAATATGCCGGATGTTATTTATATAACACTTTTTCAGGCAAAAAATAAACCCTTAAGATACGGAAGCAAACGTGATAATCTGAAAGATGCACTGCAGCGCGCAATAGAGGTGATAAGGGTAAATAAAAGGTTTGAAGAATTTGATGTAAAGGATGAAAACGTTTGCAGAATAATGCTTGAATATGTAACAGAAGTTCATCCGGTCAAATATGGGGAGCTGCAAACCAAAACTTTTGATGAAAATCGTTTTGAACCGGGAATTACAGGGATAAAATTTACATACAGAAGAAAAAATGTTTACTACATGCCGACAGATGCCATAGTAAAAAGCCACATGACTCTTGGAAAAGCCCTTGAAACAATTGCTCAGGGTGTTTCTGAATTTGATGAAAAGAAAAACAGATATGAAGCTTTTGAAGAAGTATGTAAAAACGGTCAATGTGAGCTTGCTTTAATAAAAAGTCATGCATTTGTAACATTTAAAGACGATTTTGTTCCCTTGTACAGGGGAAATATACTATATGAAGAATACAACAGCGATACAACCTGGAAAATATTCCAGAATTCTGCAGACTGGCTCATAAAAAATATGACCGATAAAGGAAAATTCCTCTATTACTATGATTGTGCGGATGATTCTTTTAATGACCATGAACATCCAAACAGGCCCCTGAACAACCTCTATTATAATTGTTTAAGACACTCAGGCGGTGCTATCGTTTTAATCAGGGCATATCAGGCTACAGGCAACAAAAAATACATAAAGGCTGCAAAGAAAGCATTGAATTTTACAGCCTCAATTACAAAAACCCATAAAACCAAATTTGGCGATGGGATGTATGTTTTTTACAATAAAAAATCAAAGCTCGGCGGTGTGGGGATTGCACTTACGGCCCTTATGCAGTATAGAATTGCAACCGGCGATAAAAGCTATGATAAATATATTAAAGGCTATTCAAAACATCTTTTATCAAGGATTTATAACGGAGAATTTTTAGGATACTATATTCATCCGGGGTATCATAACGGTGAACCGCTTGAATCAATGACAGATATTGAAAGAAAGGAAACATTTTCCTTCTATTACCCCGGGGAAGCACTTTTGGGGCTTGCACTCGTTGCAAATCATTTCAAATCCGACAGGAAACTTCAAGAACTTGTAAGACAGGAATCAAGAGCAGCTCTTGATTGGATAATTGATGAGCGTCCAAAATTCTATAAAAGCCTCTTTACCGCTCTGCCGTCTGATGCCTGGCTTATGCAGGCAATTGAAGAATGGGCATCCGACCCTGATTTTAGAAATGAAAATTATGTAAATTTTGTATTTAATGATGCAAGAGAGATGATGAACCGTATGTATAAAAAGGATGACAGCCCTTATATAGATTTTGAGGGCGGTATGTTTTATAACTACGGCGATCATTATTATCCGGACGGTGCAAGATGTGAAGGGCTTATTGCCGCCTATTATCTGGCTAAAAAGCTTGAAAGATATGAGATGGCCGATGAAATTTTAGAAGCCTGCAAAAAGGCCGCAAAGTGCCAGTA
>CAQTPN010000114.1 GCA_948888345.1 uncultured bacterium
AAAACTTGAAAATCTTAAAAATGTTGAGTTTTTGATTGAAGATTTAAAAAATGCACTTCAAAACAACCAAACAAGTACACTGGAAAGAATTAATTCTTTAAATGAAGATTTGAATTCCCTCCGCTCAAATGTCAATGAAAAAAATGACGGGCTTATAGAGCGGGTTAACGGTTTGGATGGTATTATCTCACAAAAATTCAATGATGAAAAAGAAAGTATAAATAACAGATTAGAAAATTTAAATAATCTGATTACCGAAAGAACTGAAAATAATTTAAACAGTCTGCATAATTTAATTTCTGAAAAATTTGACCATCAGTATAATCTGTCCAACGATATGCCTGAAAAAATTGAACAGGGCTTATACGGCAGATTAGAAGGTCTTAAAGATTTTATTTGTGAAGAAATTAAAAATTCTATTTCATCAAAAATTGATACAAATTCAATTAACACATCAGAAAAACTTATAAATATTATAAGCGAATCTACAAATGAAACCTCCCAGAAATTTGAAGTAATGGTAAATCAAGCATCAGAAAGAATTGCAAGCACTGTTATTGATAATGTTAAGAATAATCTTACAAATATTGAAACTTATCTTGATAACCTTCAAAAAAGAAGAGAAACCCCTGTTGCACTAAGCGGCGAAGTTGCTCTTCCGGCTGAGGTTAATGAAAAATTGGATGCTGTTTTAAATAAAATAGCAAAAAAAGCTGATGATTCTTATTCAATGTCTGACCTTGAAGCGGACCTTGCAAAATTAAGATTCAGCTTTGAAAAATCTAATAAGAATATCGGTGCGGATTTTCAAAACATAGGCGGATGGTTAAAAAATACAAATTCAAGACTTGAAAACCTCTCTAACATGGTAGGGATGCTTTCTAAGAAAATAGAAAACACTGAAAAATTAGGACTTGAAGAAGTAAAAACAAGGCTTGTTCAAAGCGAAAGAGAACACGTTGCTCCTCAAAAAATTGAAGAAGCCCTTAACGGCGTTTATAAAAAATATAAAATTCAGGAAATGAGGCTGGATGAATTAAATGAAAAGCTTTCTTTGATTCTTCAAAAACAAAACGAAGGGTTTGATGTAAAATCATTCATTGATTTATTCTATGATAATACAACCCAGACAAAAAGCCTTGCTTCAAGAGTTGACAGCATTGAAAATAAGCTGAACAACATCTCTAAAAATATTGAAAAAATCATTTCATATATTGATGAATAAAGTTTGCAAATTTGTTTAATAAAGCTTATGAGGAAAGAGTTTATTTTTTAATAAACTCTTCTTCGCCTTTGAGTTCTCTGTTCATAAGGTTTAAGAAGATTTCTTTTGAATTTTCTTTTGAATAAACCGCCTTATAAATTGCATTTGAAATGGGTGTTTCAATGTTTAACTTCTCAGCAAGCTCGCATACTGCTTTTGAGGTTTTAACCCCTTCTGCAACCGAGCCTAAATCAGATAGAATATCATCAATTTTTTTACCCCGGGCAAGCATTCTTCCAACAGTGTTATTTCTGCTTAAATGGCTTGAACATGTTGCAATTAAATCGCCCATTCCGGATAATCCCCACATAGTTGAAGGATTTGCACCCAATTGAACCGCCACACGGGCGATTTCTGCCATACCCCGGGCTAAAAGTGCCCCTTTAGAGTTATCCCCGAAATTCATCTCATCTAAAAACCCAGCAGCAATTGCAATAACATTCTTTAAACTGCCGCCAAGTTCCACCCCTACCATATCCGTATTTGTATAGAGCCTGAATTTATCTTTTACGGTGAGCAGTTTTTGAACAATCTTTGCTGTTTCAATGTCATCTGATGCAACGGAAGCTGCTGTAGGATACCCCATTAATACTTCTTTTGCAAGCGTAGGACCTGAAAGCACCGCAAATTTCTGTTTTGGCAGTTCATCCTTTATAACTTCGCTCATTCTCTTTAACGAAGGTAATTCCAGCCCCTTTGACGTATTAACAAGAATTTGATTATCTTTTATTCCGGCTTCTTTAAGCTGTCTGCATACAGGACGGATGGCTGAAGTTGAAACCACAAGAAGAATAATATCTGCATCTTGAATGGCCTCTTTCATATCAGATGTAATTTTAACTTTCTTATCAAGTGAAACTTCAAAAGGTACGCTTGTTTTACCGCATTCAAGCAATTCTTTGGATAAATCTTCTTTTCTTGACCAGCCATAAACCGTTTCAAAGTTATCCGTTAATAACTTTGTTAATACTAAACCCCAACAACCTAAACCTATAACGGCAATTTTCAATTTTTATTCCCCTATAAGGATTTTTAAACTTATATAAGCCCCATATCCATCAATTCTTTTTCAATGCGGGCATCTTTTGTGCTTGCAGTGGCAAGGCGTACAAAAACATCATTCTGATTTAATTTATTTTGAAGTGATAATTTATTAAAAGCATTCGCTGAGAGATTTTGTTTAAAAGCCGCACCGTTTTGTCGGTATTGATTATTTATTAACAAATGTACGGGCGATACTCTCATTAATGCTCCTTTTTTGTGTTTAATAATCGGCCGGAAAAACAAAATCCAGTTTTGCGACCTTTATAATTCTACTACAACCGGTCAAAAAATACAATAAAAGATTTTCTAACCTTCATTTTTATACATTTCATAGAGGATAATTCCTGCCGAAATAGCTAAATTCAGGGACTCTACACCTTTTTTCATAGGAATTGTGTATGAAATATCAGATAGACTTAATAATTCTTTACATAAACCTTGCGCCTCAGACCCGAACATAATAATAGAGGGGGTTTTGGCTTCAAGATTTGCTGTTGAATTTTTGGAATTAACTACCGTTGTTAATATTTTATGCGTTTTTTTGAATTCTATCAATTCCCCGATTGAGGCATGGATAATTGGCATTTTAAATATATTCCCTGCAGCGGAGCGGATTGTCTTTGGGGAAAATTCATCCGTACAATCCCCAAAAAGTATTATCCCGTCCACATTAAAGGCTGCTGCGGTTCTTATAATTGTGCCTAAATTTCCTGCATCTTTTATTGAATCAAGAAGCAATATTTTTTTAAAGGTTTTAAAACTTTCAATGGCATATTCAGGCTTTTTTACCACCCCTAAAATATTCGGAGCACTCTCTGTCGTAGAAATTTTCTCCATAACCTTCTCGTTTATCAGATAGGCTTTATCATCCTCATATTCCAGAAGAAGAGATTTATCAACCGAAAAAACATATTTTATTTCAAGATTTTCTTCTTTTGCACCAAAAAGTGCTTTTTTGCCTTCAACAATTATAAATTCTTCTCTGTATTTTTTTTGATGAAGTTTTACAATATCTTTTACAAGATTATTTTGAACACTCGTTATCTCAATCATCAATCCTCCAAAAGAGCTTCTTTTGCCATATTTTGCCAGATTTCAAACCATTTTTGCTCCTTTTTATTCAGCATTTTTTTATCTGTCAAATTTTCTTCATAAGGAAATCGTGAAAGTGTAATCTTCTTTTTATTGTTAAAATATACCGTGTTTTCAAGTCTTACACCGAATTCACCTTCTTTATACAACCCGGGTTCTATCGTAAACACCATATTATTCTGCAATTTTTTATTGTATTTTGGTGCGGGGGTTAAAGTCGGAGGTGCTTGATGAACAGGTATTCCAACCCCATGGCCCAAAGAGTGAGGGAACAAAAATCCCTGCTTTTCATATTTTTTCAAAATTTTTCTTGCTAAATCATCAAGGTCTTTAGTTTGGGGCAAATCCGTAAAATAACAATTTAATTGCGCCCTTAAAACTGCTGTATAAATTTCTTTTACCTTATCCGATGCCCTGTTTCCGCACAAGAAAACCCTCGTTATATCGGTAGCATAACCCCCTTCATAATATCCGCCGCAATCTAAAAGAATTATATCACCGTCTTTTAAAATTTTATTTTTATCATAGTTTGAATAATGGATAGAGCTTGAATTTTCGCCGATTGCAAGAATAGTCTTAAAACTTGTACATCTTGCACCTGCTTTAATTAATTCTTCTTCAAAAATGTCTTTTAATTCAAATTCGCTTATACCGGCCTTAATTCTGCTTTTAAAGGCATAAAGGGCCTTATCCAGCCTTTTAAAGCTTTCTTTATAATGTTTAATTTCCGCCCTGTTTTTTATTGACGCCATTTTTACAATCTGATTTGATGCAGAAATTTTCGGGTTTTTAATAAGATTAAAATCATATAGGGAAATCGTATTTTCATCAATTAAAACAGGCTCTTTTATTTTTGATAAAATTTCATTCATCCTTTTAAACGGATATATTTCAATTCCGTTTAATGATGGCATTTTATCATTTGAAAAAAGGACTGTCTTATCTTTTAAAATAAGCATTTTTGCTTTAATAACAGATGTATTTATTTCATCAAAACTTCTTAAATTCAAAAGATATGAAACATCTTCCATGCTTGAAATAAAGATATTTTGGCCTTTTATTCTCTTCTTTAGCTTATCAATCTTTTTATCATACGATACACCGCATATATCAAGGCTTATTTCTTCAACAGCCGCAGCTTTTGCAGGCTCATCTTCCGTCTCATAGGGAGTTATATTTATTTTGGAAAGAGTTTTTTTAAATAAATCAAAAATTGCATATCTTGTTGATTTTGACGGAACAAAAAGGGTGCTTCCCTTTGGCAGGTTTTTTTTCAGCGCAATAATTAAATTTGTTTTCATGTCCATTTTAACAACATTTATATTTTTACCGTCTGTTTCTTTATCAGCTTGAATATGATATCTGGGGTCAACAAACAGGGTAATTTTACCTGATTTATCTATGACAGCTTCACCCGCCGTGCCCGAAAAGCCTGTCATTCTATAAAGATGGGTATTTTTACTATGTTCAAATGTTAAATCATCTTTTGATTTTAAAAGGATATATTCATTTTCTTTCAGGTTTTTAATCAATTTTTCCATATTTTACCTGTAATTTACTGCAGCTTTAAATTAATTCTACAACACATTTTAAAATAAGTGAAACCCCGCTTACAGACATTTTCCGGATTATCACATAGCCCAAAAAACCTCTGCACAATTATTTCCCGAGGGTGTCAAAATTATCCGTTAAAGACAGCTGTCTTATCATCTTTAAATCCTTAAGCATCAAATCTCTTGGGGAACCTTCTTCTGTGGAAACATTGCGCAAAAGATAAGAGGGATGAAAAATCGGCACAAAAACCGTTCCTCTGGAACCTCTGTAAATTTTGCCGCGGCACTTTGTGATGCCCTTCCCTTTAATAAAGCTTTCAAGTGCCGTTGCTCCGCATAAAATAATAATTTTAGGCTTTACCGTATCAATTTGAAATTTTAAAAACGGCGCGCATGCCTTCTTTTCATCAGGCTCAGGTTTTCTGTTCCCGGGCGGGCGGCATTTTAAGGTATTGCAGATATAAATATCGTTTTTCCTGTCAATACCGGCTTTTATAAAAAATTCATCCAACAATTGCCCGGCACGCCCGACAAATGGCACGCCGAGCCTGTCTTCATCCGCCCCGGGTGCTTCTCCTATAAGCATAATTTTCGCTTTGGGATTTCCATCCGAAAAAACAAGGTTTGTCCTTGTTGAACACAAAGAACAACCCTTGCAATGCTTTAATTTTTCTTTTAAATCATCAAGCGCGCTCATAAA
>CAQTPN010000115.1 GCA_948888345.1 uncultured bacterium
ATTTAACCGCCTTGTTACAAATTTCTGGCTTATAAAATGCCTTTTAGACAGAGGCTTTGATGTTTCAATTACGGTAAAAAACCTTTTATACCTTGAAGGAAACACCCCTTTTGCAAAGGTATATAAAAGCATTTCAAAAGATAACAATATATTTAAAAGCAATTCAACCGAAACAGCCTGTCTGAATGAATTCAGCACAATATTTATGCGTCCCGACCCGCCCGTTGATATTGACTATATTAATGCAACCTATGTTTTGGATTATGTTAATAAAAATACCCTTATTTTAAATTCGCCAAAAGCTTTAAGAGATTTTAACGAAAAATTATATATTAACAAATTCCCGAACCTTGCACCAAAAAATATTGTAAGCGCAAACAAAAATATTATTAAAGAATTCTTATTTAATGAAGAAGAAATAATAATAAAGCCTTTGAACAGATGCTTTTCAAGCGGGGTATTTTATTTAAATAAAGATGATAAAAATATAAATGCAATAATTGATACGGCAACAAATAACGGCAGAACACAGGTAATGGTGCAAAAATTCTTAAAGGGAATTTTAAAAGGAGACAAAAGGCTGATTTTTATCGGAGGAGAAATTTTCAACTATGCAGTCAGAAAAGTTGCCACCAATAACGATTTTAAATTTAATGAACATGTAAAAGAAAATTTAATCCGCGGCGATTTAACAAAAGAAGAACAGTTAATTGAAAAAGAAATTTCAAAAACTCTTCTTGAAGACGGCGTTTATATTGCAGGATTGGATGTCATAGACGGTAAAGTGATAGAAATAAATATCACGAGCCCATGCTTTTTTATAAATGAAATTAATTCAATTTATAATATAAATTTTGAAAATATAATAACCGATAAAATTTTATCAGTTATGGAAAATTCTAAAAAAGAGCTTGCTATAAGAATTTAAGACATATTGTTAACTTTTGTATAATTCTGTCGGGCAATAGCAAATTATTTTTTTACCTGTTTTAAGATAGTATCATGAAAGTCAACTTATCAAATTTTAATAAATTTGACGGATTTTCGTCCCGAAAAAGAGCAGCAGGCTCAGGTGCTTCGTGCAGATATAAAGAGCCTGTGCATTATAAAAAGAGTACAGGTGCGCCTGACAGATTAATGCAGGATAGCATACATTTAATAAATGAGGATAAAAGTAAGAATACAGATATGAAACGACCCGCTGAGAGTATAAGCTTCGGCGGGTCTGCTGCTTTAACGGATGATGATAAAAAGAAAGAAAAAAGCAGCAGACTGCCTCTTTTAATCGGAGCAGGTGTGGCTGCAATGGCATGTCTTGGAATTTATGCCGCCAAAAACTCTGATAAAATTACCGATAAACTTGCAAGAAGCAAAACTTTCCATCATATCTCGCAAAAATCGGATGAAAACGAAGCAACCATAAAAGCTTTAATTGCTCTTGGTTTAGCCGGCGTTTTAAAACCGATTTGCGTTCTTGCCATGCCGGGGGCGGAAGAAGAAGATAAACAGTTTACTGCAACAAAAAATGCTGTTTCCGCTGTTTTAGGATATGTATTATCCTGCATAGTATTCAACCCGCTTTCACGCGGAGTTAATGAATTCTTAAATCATCCCGAAAAATATATTAAAGATGAAAACAGCAGGATTCTTAAAATATTTAAAGAAGAAAGCGAAGAAGCCGCAAAGGATAAAAACTACAAAAATCTTATCCTGACACCCGAAATGATTAAAACAGGCAAAGCAAAGGCGGCAAAAGAAAATCTTCCTTATTATTATACAAATTACAAAGCAGGTATGAAAACCGTATACAAAAATGCTCCGGGGCTCATTGTTGCTCCGCTTAAAGCAGGGCTTACAATTGCATTAATGCCGTTCATTTTAAAATTTCTTTTCGGCGATTCAAAAGGCAGGAAAAAAGTTGAAAAACAGGAACAGCAGCCGCCCGTAACGGATATAATTAATAATTCCGTTCTGACACATAACTCAATGCAGGCAAGCAGTGTAGATAAAGTTTTTGATTCGTTTACGAAAGGAGGATTTCAAAAATGAATATAAATCCTCTAATGAATAATCAAATTCAAAACAGATTTGACTTAAATTCAAATTTAAATTCTAATATCAAAAATAAACAAAATTTAAATTTCAAAGGTGCTGAAAAAGAAGCTACAAAATTAGATAAAACTATCGCAAAAGGCGTTGCATGGCTTGCTCAGACAAAAGGCTCCGACAAACTTGTAAACGCTACAAGAAGATTTAAATCAGCCCCTGCAAGATGGTGCGATATTGAATCAGTTGCGGTTACATTATTCTATATGTGGAATACCTGGAAATCAGATAAGATTGATGAAGACAGAAAAGTTCCTTCTATGATACAAAACGGCGCGGTTACAATAGCTTCATCAGCAGCAGCAGCCCTTGTAGACAGTGCATTTGACCCGCTTATTGACAAAATCGCTCTTAAATACAGAGATATTTATAATAATGACAAAGACCTTGTAAAACAAATCGGCGGAAAGAACCCGAAAGAGTTCTATGGTGCCATAAAGAAATTAAAATCAAATACGGTATTTACAGCCGTTGTAAGATTTATTATCCCTGTTTTAATGGTGCCTGTTGTAGGTAAAATTGTTTCAAAAATAAATGAAAAAAGAAACGAAGATAAAGAAGAAGAACAGAAAAACAATATACCGCAGTTAAATATGCAGAATACAAACGCTCAGCCTGTTCAAAATAATAATCAAATCATCCAAACTCAAAATATTACAGTTAAAGATGACGATGACCATGATGACCATGACGATGAAGACGATAAAATAAATACAAATAATTCGGCAAACACTTTTAACAGCAGTATGAATAACAATTTCAACAATAATATCAATACTGCCGATAATAAATTTAAATCTCTCTTTGCATAATTTTTAAAAAACGTTAAATTTATGTTGCAAAACGCAATATTTGTTTAAATTTTCCTACCACTTTAAAGAGTTTTTATGTTTTAATAATTATAAATTAAAACTTTATATTGAGGAGAGAACAAAATGATTGTAGTAATGGAACCAAAAGCAACCGAAGCTCAAATTCAAAAAGTGTCTGATTATCTTCAAAAGCACGGTTTTAAAATTAATTTAAACAGGGGCGAGGTTTTAACTGTTATTGCTGCAATTGGTGACAAAAGAATGATTTCAACAGCAACCGTTAATTCCTTTGACGGCGTACATGAAGTAAAACTTATTCAAGAACCTTATAAACTTTCAGGAAGAATGTCCCACCCTGAAGATACCGTTATTGAATTTGAAAACGGGGTTAAAATCGGCGGGCTCGAAAAGCCTGTTTTAATGGTGGGTCCATGTTCTGTTGAAAAAGAATTTGAAGGACTTTTAGAAGTGGCAGTTGCCGCAAAAGAAATGGGCTGCGAATTTTTAAGAGGGGGCGCATTTAAGCCCAGAACCTCTCCTTATGATTTTCAGGGTCTGGAAGAAAAAGGGCTTGAATACCTTAAAGAAGCAAGTAAAAGAACAGGTCTGCTTGTTGTAACGGAAGTTATGGATACAATTGATATTCCGCTTTTAAATAAATACGCCGATGTACTGCAGGTAGGTGCCAGAAATATGCAGAATTTCAAATTATTAAAGGCTTTAGGGCACACTAAAAAACCTGTTATGCTAAAAAGAGGCCCGAGCGCAAATATCAGAGAATTTCTTCTTGCTGCAGAGCATATCATGTTTAACGGCAACCCGAATGTAATTCTTTGCGAAAGAGGGATAAGAACTTTTGACTCTGATTTCACAAGAAATACTCTTGACCTTGCTGCAGTGCCCGTTTTAAGGAAATACTCACATCTTCCCGTTGTTGTAGACCCATCCCACGGCACAGGAAAACGTTATTTAATTGAACCTATGGGAAAAGCGGCTCTTGTTGCAGGAGCACATGGGCTTATGTACGAAGTGCACCACGACCCCGACCATGCAAGCTCAGATGGTGCTCAAAGCTTAAGTATTCCTCAATTTAAAGAAATCACAAGGAATATCAATAAATTAATAGGCAGAATTGATTACGATAACAGAACACACCTTAACAAACAGGCAAAAGCTGCTAAATAACTAACAATAAAGGAAACAAAATGGCTCTTATATTTCAGGAATTAATTTTAAATCTTTCAAAATACTGGTCAGATTACGGCTGCATTATTCAGCAGCCCTATGATATTGAAAAAGGCGCATCCACAATGAACCCTGCAACTTTTCTAAGGGCTCTTGGGCCTGAACCTTTTAATACGGCAATGGTTGAACCTTGCAGAAGGCCTACGGATGCAAGATACGGAGAAAACCCGAACAGATTGGGACATTATTTTCAATATCAGGTAATCTTAAAACCTTCCCCCGATGATGCTCAGGGCATTTATTTAAAATCTCTTGAAGCCATGGGTATAGATTTATCAAAACATGATGTAAGATTTGTTGAAGATAACTGGGAATCACCTACGCTGGGTGCCGCAGGAGTAGGCTGGGAAGTATGGCTTGACGGGATGGAAATAACCCAGTTTACATATTTTCAGCAGGTAGGCGGATTAGAAGTTAAGCCCGTCGCGCTTGAAATTACTTACGGCTTAGAACGCATTGCAATGTATCTTCAAAACGTTAATTCCGTTTACGATGTTATGTGGAATAATAATTTAAAATATGGGGATATCTACCTTCAAAATGAAATTGAACAATCAAAGTATAATTTTGAATATTCAACACCTGAAAGGCTTTTTACCCTGTTTGATTTAGCGGAATCGGAATGTTATTCATGTCTTGAAGCAAAGATTGTGCTTCCTGCCTATGACTGGGTTTTAAAATGTTCACATACCTTTAACCTGCTTGATGCAAGAGGGGTTATAAGCAAGGATGAGCGTATAAATTACATAAACAGAGTAAGAAGAATGGCTGCAGCCGTTGCAAAATTATACGTAGAACAAAGAGAAGAAATGGGTTTCCCGCTTCTTAAAAAATAAAACCTTAAAAAACGCCGGCTCATAATAATTAATAAAAAACTGCCGCACAAGGGAAAATTAATGAGAGATGATTTAAATAAAATCGCCGAAGACTTGAAAATCGACAATAAAGAATATAAAGGGCTTTTTAACCTTACAAAAAACATGTTTAAAACAAAAAACCCTGATACAATGATTGACCAATCCACTAAAGGCGGGCTTAAGAAAACTCTCGGTGCTTTCGATTTAATAATGCTTGGAATAGGCGTTATGATAGGTTCAGGCATTTTCACAGCCCTCGGAATTGCGGCCGTTGGTTCCAACGGAAGCCTTGGTGCAGGCCCTGCGGTTATTGTTTCAATGATTTTAGCCTCATTTGCCTGCATATTTTCAGCTCTTTGTTATGCTGAATTTGCAACAATGATACCCGTTGCGGGCTCTGCTTATATCTATACATACGCTACAATGGGCGAGTTTCTGGCATGGATTGTAGGCTGGTCTTTAATTATGGAATTTTTAATAGGCTATATTGCGGTATTATCTGCATGGTGCGGGTATTTAATGGAATTTATCAAAGGTTTTTCAAAATATCTGCCCGAATGGCTCTATAATCCGCCAATCTGGCTT
>CAQTPN010000116.1 GCA_948888345.1 uncultured bacterium
GAACTTTTTTACAAATTTTTAATACTATATCATAATAAAAAAAAGTTGTCAACAGTTTTTAATTTATGTTTTTAAACACCAAAAAATTAAACCCTGCCAAAACATTGATACAGTATGGCTTTACCCTATTTCTCCCCTGCTTTTAATTTTTATCCTGCAATGCTGAGCGCGCCCCACATACAAAGCATCCCGAATGCGCTTATTATGAGCCAGAAGTGGGCTACAGGGTGAATGTTATTCCATACGCTAAAAATTAAAGATTTCTTTTCCATGGTAATAATATACATTTAATATTCAATTTTTTTATCCTACAAAAACATTAATTTTGAAATTTGATTACTATATTTATTTGTTTAATTTATGGCTTTTTCTCTTTCTGTGCGGAAATTTTCGGCGTATTCAATTACTAATGAGGGTAAATTTGCCTGTTTTGCGATGTTTAGACCTTTACTTTCCGCTAAAGCTCCTTTTATCAGGTATCTTTTGCTTATATCATTTTTGTTTTCCAAAACAAGGCTGTAATTTATAACGGAATCCATCTCGTTTTCCAGAGTTGAAAGGGCATGAAAATGAGTAGAACAGGCACATTTGGCTTTAATTTTTTGTGCAATATATTTTAAAATTCCGTAAGATATAGCTATACCGTCGCTATACGAGGTGCTGCTTCCTGTTTCATCAAGCAGGATAAGGCTATTTTCTGTTGAGTTTCTTAAAATTTCAGCTATATCAAGCATTTCACACATAAAAGCGGAATTTCCATCCAGCATATTATCTGATGCACCCATTCTTGCGTAAATTTTATCTACAAGATTACCTTCAAAAGTTTTTGCAGGAATAAAGGACCCTGATTGCGCCATTATTATAAGGGAGGCCATTTCACGCAGATAGGTTGATTTTCCTATCATATTGGCTCCTGTTATAAGTTTACACCTTTTTAAATTGTTAAAATCTATGTCTAACGGGTCTACAGGTTTATTTTCATTTGCCAAAAGCCTTATTAAAACAGGATGCAGACCGTTTTCAACCTTGTATTTAAAGCTGTTTGTAAATTTTGGGCGCGTAAAGCCGTTTTTCAGAGCCGTTTTAGAGAACGATAGAATTACATCTTTAAGCGCAACATCGGCTGAAAATTCCCTCAATGGCTCTGTTAATTCTTTGGCGTATTCCCTCAGCTTTAAAAATGTGTCGTGTTCTATTTCATAAGATTTTAATTTCAGGCTTAAAAGCTTTTCTTCAAGTTCCATCAGGGTTTTTGTCGTATATTTTTCAATTGAGGACAATTTTTGTTTTAAGGTAAAATTTTCGATGGAATTTTTAAATTTAACAGTGTCATTATGGGCTAAATCTATCGAATAACCTGTATTTTTGGCATAATTTATTTTGAGATTTTTAATCCCCGTTATTTGAATTAGTTCTTCTTCATAATTTTCTATTCTGTTTTCAAGCCCTTTAATTTCCCCGAGAGCCGTATCAAGTGCGCCGTTTGCCCCTTCTTTTATAATGTTTCCTATTCTTACATTATTTGCAGGCTCATCTTTTATGCTTCTATCTATAATGTTTCTAAAATCAATCAGGGTTTCATTTTCAGGGTTTGGTTTCAGAATTTTTGAATTAAATTTTGAAGATATGCGGTTAAATTCTTCAATTATCTTTAAAGTATTTTTAATGGCTAAAAGCTCTTTGGGGCTTATTGTCCCATTTGATAATTTGCTTGAAAGCCTTGAGGTATCTGATAGATTATCAAGTAAATTATCTAAATCTCTTGCCGTATCGGGGTTTTTTATTAATTCTTCCACCCCGTCCAGCCTTTCTTCAATTCTTTTGATGTCATATAAAGGTTCATTCAAAAATGAGGCTAAAAGTCTTTTTCCCATTGAAGTTTTACATTCATCCAGTGCCCAGATAATTGAGCCTGTCTTTTTTCCGTCGCTTGAATTTTTATTTAATTCAAGATTTTCCCTTGTTTTTCTGTTCATAACAAGGAAATTTGAAATATTGTATTTTCTTATTACATCAAGTTTTGGGGTAAAGTTTTTTTGAGTTTTTTTGACATAATTTATTATTGAATTAGCGCATCTTAAGCCCAGCTTATATTCAAGCAAATCTTCATTTTGAAATTCAAGGGAATAAAAATTTTCATCAATAAGGGTGTAGCTGAATTTTTCCGCTATAATGCCTTCTATATCAGGTTCCTTATCGGGTACAGCTTTCATTGGTTCAATTAATCGCGGCTTAATTTTTAAGAGTAGTTCGCTTGGGTTAATTTTTGATAACTCGCACAGGATATTATCTAAAGAGCCTTCAGTAATAAGGAATTTACCTGTTGAAATGTCGGCATAAGAAAGTCCGTATTTATTGTTTTCTTTTAAAACGGATACGATATAGTTATTTTTTCTTGAATCAAGGAATCCCTCCTCTATTAATGTGCCGTTTGTATAGGTTCTTATTACTTCTCTTTTTAATATCTCCCCTTTTTTAAGTTCTTCTTTTGTTTGAACCTGTTCTGCAATTGCGATTTTGTATTTTTCCTGTATCAATTTTGATATATATATTTCAGAATTGTGATGCGGAATACCTGCCATGGGTATATCTCCGAGTTCCGTAAATTTTCTTTTTGTGAGCAAAACCCCGCATACTTTTGATAGAATTATTGCATCTTCAAAATATGTTTCATAGAAATCCCCGAGGCGGAAAAAAATTATACAATCAGGATTTCCCCTCTTTATTTCGAGATATTGTTTCAAACTTTTCGGCGCTTTTGTAATATCAACATCCCGCGATTTAATAAAATTTTGATATTCCATAAATTTTATAATAGAATAAATGTATCCGTCAGGGCAAAAAATTTAACAAATTTTTTATGAGGAGAGATTTATGGGCTGCTTAAAAGGCATAATACGTATAATAGTTATTGTAGTTATAATTGCAGGGTTTTTCTATTTGGACGGCCCGGGATTTATTAAAGAAAAAATTGACGGGTATACAAGCCCTGACAGGGAAATTTTTGTTCAGGAAGAAAAAGATTTCGGTAATTTAGCGGCTGTGCCTTCCGATTATATTTTCCAAAGGTCTATCACCATAGGTAAATATAGAAAAATTCTGGCTACCTATACCCCATCAGGCCAGAAAATCAGTCTTATTGATATAGGAGATACTACAACTCTTAATCAGGCAGATTTCTATACGACAAAAATTGATTTAAAACTTTATCAATTGATGGATACGGTTAAAAATTCTCCGCTTGAAGTAAAAGATATTGAAATTACTCAAAGAGGCACGGTTTTAGCGAAAGGAAAGATTGTTCCCTACGTTAATTTTTCAGCAAGGCTTAAAATTATGCCTTTAGTTAAAGTATCAGGTACGATTGCAGCCTACAATACCAAAAATGCAGATGACGGCATTGTAGCCAAAATTTCAAAGGCAGTAAAACAAAATAAGGAAGATACAACAACGAAAATAATTCTTTCTACAAGGCTATCCGGCAATTATTCTTTTGAAGCTACTCAAGGTTTAATTAAGGCAATAAGTTTTATAGGAATAAATTAATCTTTTATGGTAGTAAAGATTTTAAGCGCGGCCACTGTGGGGCTGGATGTATTTAGGATTGAAATTGAAGCGGATATTACAAATTCCCTGCCGCAGATTGTTATAATAGGCCTCGGGGATACTGCAATTTCTGAAGCTAAAGAGAGATTAAAACTTGCGATTAAAAATTCCGGGTTTGAATTTCCATCTACAAAAGTTGTAATAAATCTTGCTCCTGCGGACCTTAAAAAAGAGGGTGCCGCTTATGATTTGGGGATGGCAATAGGAATTTTAACAAAGGAAGGAATTATAAAAGAAGAACCTAAAAACACGGCTTTTATAGGGGAATTATCTCTTGACGGCAGTATAAAGCCTGTAAATGGAGTGCTTCCGATAGTTTTCGGACTGAAAAATTTAGGGGTAGATAAGGTTATTATTCCTTTTGGAAATTTAAAAGAAGCCAGCTTTGCTCAGGATATAGAAATTTTAGGTGCAAGGAATTTAAACGAGGTTGTACTTTATTTAAATGACGGGGCAGCACTGGATACCATAAAGCAGAATATTGATGATGTTATTACATCTGATATTGAATACGGAGCTGATTTTAAGCATATTAAGGGACAGAAATTTGCAAAACGTGCGCTTGAGATAGCTGCTGCAGGAGCGCATAATGTCTTAATGTCAGGAAGCCCGGGGTCAGGAAAAACGCTTCTTGCGCACGCCTTTCCATCAATTCTTCCTCCTTTAACAAAAGAAGAAGCTATTGAAATTACAAAAATTTATTCTATAGCGGGCCTTTTAGACCATAACAACCCTTTAATATCTCAAAGGCCGATAAGAGCTCCTCATCACAGTGCATCGGCTGTAGGAATTATCGGGGGCGGTTCTAACCCAAAACCCGGGGAAATCACCCTTGCACACAGAGGGGTTTTATTTTTGGATGAAATGCCTGAATTTCCGCGCGCCGTGCTTGAAGTATTAAGACAGCCCGTTGAAGACAACGAGGTTACTATTTCAAGAGCGCAGATGAGTATAAAATATCCTGCAAATTTTATACTTCTGGGGGCTATGAACCCCTGCCCCTGCGGATATCTCGGGGATAAGAAGATAGATTGTAAATGTTCAGAATTTCAAATAAACAGATACAGGGGAAAATTATCAGGGCCTTTACTTGACAGGATTGATATACATATTGATGTTGCAAGGCTTGAGAGTGATGAACTTCTGGAACAGGATAAAGAGGCTGAAAGTTCTGTTGAGGTTAGAAAAAGGGTGGCAAAAGCAAGAGAAATTCAATTAAAACGCTATAAAAACGAAGGGATTTTTACAAATTCGGAATTAAATCCGAAATTAATTAAAAAATATTGTAAAATCACCCCCGATGTAAAAGCTGTATTAAAAAATGCGCTTCAAATGTTTAACCTTTCAGCGAGAGGATACGATAGAATTTTAAAGATTTCAAGAACAATAGCAGATTTAGAAGAATCTGAGGATATTATGGTTTCTCATCTTGCACAGGCTCTGCAGTTTCGCGGGTACAGCGTTTAGTTTTGGCGGGTAATATAGTTTTGGGGAATAACAAAATCTTAGAAAATATTTATAATTTTTTAAGTAAATTAGAAGATAAAGGAAATTTTTATGAAAAATTGGATTATTGTGTTTTTGATATTTGCACTGCCTCTATGCATATTTGCATGGCTTGAATCAGGTTCAAATAAATCTGTTGCAAAAGAGATGAAAAATGATACCGTTGCTAAAGCTGAAGCACCGGTTAATTCTTCAAAAGCTCAAAACTTAGGAAAACCAAGAATGTTAAAATTCTCTTCTCCTATGTGTTCTGATTGTAAAAAAGTAGCAGGTGAATTGGTGGGTGTTATTCCTGATTATAAAGATGCCGTTACTTTTGAAGAAATTAACGTAACAGACGGTTCAAAAGAAAGTGCTGCTATGGTTAAAGATTACAAGGTAACCGTTGTTCCGACCTTAATTTTTGTAAGCAAGGACGGAAAAATTACCCATAAACAGGAAGGCTTTTTAACGGAAAGCGAAATCAGAACTCATCTTGAGA
>CAQTPN010000117.1 GCA_948888345.1 uncultured bacterium
TTTAATAATAGGAGTTGATGAAATGGAAATTTATAAACCCGTGACAGGCTTAGCCTGCGATAATTCACAGGTTAGGGTTGTAATTTGTGATGTACCCGATAAACCTGGGAATGCGGGCAAATTATTTACACTTCTTGCAAAATATGAATTATCTGTTGATATGATTATTCAATCTTATGCAAGATCTCATGATAATACAAATGATATAGCATTTACTATTGATAAAGACGATTTGACAAGATTTTGTGCATTTAAAGATGAAATTACAAAATTAATGAATCCGAGCAATATCCATATTGATGAAGATATTGCAAAAGTTTCAATTGTGGGTGCCGGCATGATTGACCGCCCGGGGATTGCATCTATGATGTTTGAGACTCTTGCAAAAGAAAATGTAAATATTAAGATGATTTCAACAAGTGAAATTAAAATCAGCTGTCTTGTTGAAAAATTCAATGCTAAAAAGGCAGTTCAGGCTTTATGCAGAACTTTTGAACTGGATGGAGCAGAAGCCGCCGTTGTAAAGGGAACTTTACCGGATTAGTCAACTAATGGCGGAGAATTTTTCCTTTGAGATTAAAAGAAAATGAAAAATTCAAGCTTATTTTAGGGCTTGGAAACAAAGATGCCAAAAGTGCCGTATCTATGGCACTTTTGTATGCAAAAGCGGGAGTAAGATTTTTTGATTTTGCACCTGAGATTTATTCTGATTTTTTAACTGCTCTTAAAAAAAACGGATTTAACCGTGATGAATTTACACTCTGTGTTTCGATTGCATCTTTGGGGGATATCCATGGAAGAAAGGCTAAAATTTCCGATATTGTATGCTCCGGATGCGGGCTGTGTAATAAAAAATGTCCGCAAAATGCTATATTTTTAAATAAGAAAACAAAAAAATATGAAATTGAAGCAAAAAAATGCATAGGATGCGCCCATTGTAAAAAAGATATAAATTGTTATGCAATATCTTTTGAATATGCAAATTTTGAGATTAATACTTTAAAACAGATGATAAATTCAGGTTCTATTCCTGATATGGTCGAATTCCATGCCTCAATTCCCGACAAGAAGCAGATTTTATCCGATTTTAGAGATATTCTATCCATTTTTAAGGGAGACATAAGCATTTGTATCAATAGAAAACTTTTTCCTCTTGATGAGATGGTTAATTTGCTTTTGGAATTAAAAAATATATATAGAGCAGCAAATTTTGACGGTGAATTTTTAATTCAAGCAGACGGTGCTTCAATGAACGGCGGTGCTGCGGATAAGGATTCAACTTTAGATTGCATTTTATTTGCGGGAGAATTATTGGAGTTTGCAAAAAGCTTTGGAATAAGACTTATTTTATCCGGCGGAACAAATATAAATACACCGGATATGGTTCTTAATTATTTTCAGGATGAAACTGATTTTCCTATAATAGCTTACGGTACATATGCAAGAAAAATTGTTTCAAACCTTCCATATAATAAGGCTCTTTTAGAGGCTCAAAATTTATTCAATAATACGGTTAATTACGGTAAAAATAAAAAATGATAGAAAAAACGGCTGCATTTCTTAAAAAATATAATATAGCGGATAAAACCGTTCTTGCGGCTGTATCCGGCGGAGTGGACAGCTCTTGTTTGCTTTATATTTTAAACAGTTTAAAAAAAGATTTTAATTTAAATTTGAAGGTTATTCATCTAAACCACAATTGGCGCGGAGAAGAATCCATAAAAGATATGGAATTTGTACAAAAACTTGCAAGGGATTATGGTGTTGAATTTTATTATGAAACTCTTGATGATGATATTAAAAAAACGGAGCTTTCAGCACGCGATGCCAGATATGACTTTTTTGAGAGGGCTTTGAAAAAATTTGAGAGTAATGTTTGTTTTTTAGCTCATAATAAAAATGATAATGTAGAGACATTTTTTTACCGTGTAATTAAAGGCACCGGAATTTCAGGGCTTTCATCCATCCCAAAATGCCGCCCCCCTTATTACAGGCCGCTTCTTGAATTTTCCAGAGACGAGATTGAAAGTTTTGCTGCAAAATTCGATATAAAGTTTAGAGTAGATGCTTCAAACGAGGACATAAAATATAAAAGAAATTTTATCAGGAAAAATATTCTGCCTGAAATTTTAAAAATTAACGATAATGCACTTAATGCGGTATCAAGCCTTATTAATATAGCAACAGAGCATAATGAAATTGTGGAAGACTATCTTAAAATCATTGAAAAAGAAATTTTTGACCATAACGGGGCAGATTGGGCAAATAAGAGGCCTGCAATTATAAGGGATAAATTTTTAAATTTAAAGCCTGAACTTCAGCGGGAAATTTTATCAAGATATTTTAAGGGATTGCTGAAAAACAGGGATTTTAAAAATATTTTAAAGATACAAAATTTTATTATTGAAAATGAAAATTCCACGCTTTCAATCAATAAAGATACATTTTTGAAATCGTGGAAAAATAGTGTATTCCTATATAAAAGGTGATTTTTAGGGGGTAAAAATTATGGAAAAAGAACTTAAAACCTTAATAAAAAGTGAAGATTTATTTAATAAAATTAAAAATCTTGCGGATGAGATTAATTCTTATTATGAAAATAAATACGGACTTAATGAAGAGCTTACTGTTGTGTGTGTTTTAAAGGGTGCGGTTATGTTTTTCAGCGAATTATCCAAATATCTTAAAATGCCTGTCAGGATGGAATTTGTAAGCCTTTCAAGCTACGGTGCTGGCGAAAAATCTTCAGGGAAAGTGTCCGCTTTAAATTTATCTTTGCCGCCTTTAGAAAATAAAAATGTGCTTGTGGTGGAAGATATAATGGATACAGGGCTTACGCTTAAATTTTTACTTGATTTTATTGAAACAAAATGCAAGGCAAGAGATGTGAAACTGGCCGTTATGTGCGATAAAAAATGTGCCAGAAAATATGATATTTCTCCTGATTTTTATGCAATAGATGTGGATGATAAATTTATTGTGGGTTTTGGCCTTGATTATAATGAATTATACCGCAATCTGCCATATATCGGGTATTTTGAGTAAACTTTCCGCTTATTTGCACTTATTTAAAAATAAATGTATAATTTTTAAAGTATGGATGAAGAGCTAAGAAAAATCGAAATATTAAAGCTTCGTGTCGGGGATTTACTTATTCAAAGGCAGATAATCAGCCAGGCTTTAATGGTGCTTATAGGCGGTATTGCCGGCATATGCTTTATGCCGGATGGTATTTTGAAATATGCTTTTATCGTATCGGGAATTTTTTATATATTTGTTTTAGTACAAAATTTATATCGAGCGCAAATGATTTTAAAAAGTCTTTATAAAAAATATGGAGGAGATTTACCATGATAGAAGCATTCAATGGTCCTGCAACTTATCTTGTAATTATAGGGTTATTTGCTGCAAGTTTTTATCTTGTTCCTGCAATATATATGGGAACAGCCGATTACAGTAAGGATAAAAAATAATCCTATGCCATCAACCAGTTGCAGACAATGATTGCAGTTATTATTCCTGTGATATCAGCCAAAACACCTGTTAATACTGCATGACGGAATTTTTTAATTCCAATGGCACCAAAATAAACGCTTAATACATAAAAAGTTGTTTCGGAACTTCCTACAATAACCGCTGAAAGTTTTGCTGCATAAGAATTTGCTCCGTTTGCATTAACAACATCTGAAAAAATTCCAAGTGTTGCCCCGCCTGAAAGCGAACGTGTCAACATCAAAGGAAGAGTGTCAGCAGGAATTTTCAAGGCTTCAAGCGGGCCGCTCAAAAACTGCGCCAGTGTCTCAATTGCACCTGATGCCCTGAGCATTGAAACGGCAGCCATTATGGCTACAAGGCAGGGTATAATTTTAAAGCTTATCTTTAAGCCTTCTTTTGCGCCTTCCGTGAATGTTTCGTAAACAGGTACTTTCTTAAAAAAGCCTGAAAGCATTATTATTAGTATTATTAAGGGTAAAATAAGGTTTGATAGAGTATTTAAAATTTCTTTCAAAATAATCCTCCTTCCCCTTTATTTTTAAACTTTTTTAAGCCTTTTTGTTTTTTAAATTTATTTTCTTTTGGCTGTGTATTGTAAAAATCGTCTCCCGTTGATTTTTTTAGCTTATTTAGCTTGTTTCTGCATTTGCCCTTTTTCCATGGGAGTCCTATTTTGGAGGATTTTCTTTCTTGCTTTCTGTCATTAAAAAACGGGGCGAGGATTTTTGAAATAATTATTGCCGAAATAAATGCAACGGTTGTTACAATAAGGGTTGGAATTATAATTTGCGTAGGATTTTCAGCTTTTGAGGCTATTAAAATAGCTAAGACACTTGCAGGAATCAGCTGAAAACCTGCGGTATTCATTCCAAGAAAGGTGCACATTGAATTTGAGGCTGTTTCATTATCTTCCCCGTTTTTTACGGCTTCATCTTTTAAATCCTGCATTGCTTTTATGCCGAAAGGAGTTGCCGCATTAGAAAGACCGAGTGCATTTGCACTGAAATTAAGTGCAATGTTTGAAAATGCGGGGCTGTTTTTTGGAAGTTCATTGAAAATCAGCTGCAAAATCGGGCTTATAAGTTTTGAAAATTTTTCAACAAGTCCCGAAGCCTTTGCAATCTCCACCATTCCAAGCCAGAAGGCCATAATACCAATCAGTGCAATTCCAATATTTACGGCATTTTGCACGGAAATTAACATTGCATTAATTACATCATCAAGTTTTCCGTTTATTGCTCCTGCAAATATAGAAATTAAAATTAAACCGCCCCAGATATAGTTCATCAATGCCGCCTTTTTAAGAATGCTTTACAAGGTCAAAATCATGATAGTTCCAGGCGTTTTGGTTAATTTTATAGCGAATTTTATCATCCTCTTTTATTATTTCAATTAAAACCCGCTCTATTGCTTCATCTATAACAATTGAACTTGCAAGACGTTTAAAAGCAGGGTATAGCTTTGCATTTATCTGTTTTAAGCTGAATTCTTTAACATTTAAAATTTCATCCAGATAACAAGCACCTGCTACAAATTCATCAAGCGGTGTGTTTATATTTTTATTTTCAATATACTCGTTGAATGAAACAAGCTCCATTCTTGATTTTTTAGCTCTTTTAGCGGAAGATTTTTCTTCTTTTGCGGGTTTTTCTTCCTCTTTATTTTCTTGAGCAGTATTTTCCTGAATATTTGAAGATTCCTGTTTTTCTTCTTCATTTGAGGTTTCTGTCTCAAGCACAGTATTTTCTTCAAAATTTTCTACAACAACTGCATGTTCTTCTTGAGTTTCTTCAGCCTGTGTTTCCTGAATTTCTTCTATAGGTTCTTCTTCTTTAATAAGTTCTTCAAGTTTTTTCGGGTCGCCATATTCAAGCTTTGCGGCCTCTTTAAAATTAGTCTCAAAATTTTCCCATTCCTCTTTTTTATAAAGGATGGATTTTACATACTGGTCAAATTCACTTTGAATAATATCCGGAATATCGCCTGCAATTGATAATTCGCAAACTCCTGAATATTTAACGGTTAATTTATATTTAGCCATAAATTTCGCCCCAAGGTTTAATTTTTAGTAGATCGGAAGAGCGTCGTGT
>CAQTPN010000118.1 GCA_948888345.1 uncultured bacterium
TTTATTTTAACTTATTATTTAAAAAATGCAACAAGAAGATAAGAAAAAATTAATAAAAGAAGCAGCGGGCAAAATTTTAAAAAGGTTACGAAAGAATAAAAGCCTGTATTTGCTTGCAATGGAATATGATATTTCAACCTCGCTTTTAAACAGCATAGAAAGAGGGCTTAAAGACCCGCAATTAACAACTATTTTCAAACTTTCAGAGGCTCTCGGGGTAAAAGCAGGGGAATTTGTAAAAATGGTTGAAGAAGAATTACCTGAAGGATTTACACTGATAGGGTAAACATTAATGGCGGTTTATGACAGCTTTAGAAGATTAGATGCTGAAACAAGTTCAGCATGACGGAAAATCTTAAATTCAGTATGATGGAAAATCTTAAATTCAGCATGACGAAATACAAAAGTTACACTGATAGGGTAGTTATTCCTTTGGCGGGGCAGGTTTTCTTACTACAAAATTATTATGAACCTGCATTAAATACATTTTCAAATCACCAATATTTTGATTTTCCTGAACAAGGTCTTTAGAATAAGAAGATGAAGAAATTTTATCCTGAACCTTTTGGAATTCGCTTTTTTCACCAGATAAAAACATTACAAGTTCATCTAAATCTTTTGCTCCTGAATTAGGATAAGCAGAAAGAATTTCGGACGGGGTTTTTCCTATATCAAATTTATAAAGCCAGCGAAGAGTTTGAATATCACGCTGAGAAAGCTTTACAACACCATACTGGTGCGGGGTGTACATGATATCTTCCTTGTAGGGCGAGTGGCCGAGGCCGAGGGCATGGCCTATTTCATGGAGAATTGTATGATAAACTTCTGCCTCATCCATATACTTTTTACAAATAATGCCGTCCGAAAGACCGATACGCACTTCAGCAGAGTAATATCTGCCATTAGGGTCATAATGAAACTGGCACTGGCCCAGAGATTTTCTATCAACGCGCTTCCATTCGAGGTTTACATGTGAATCCATCATGGTTTTTACAACATTAAAACCGATACAGCCGCCCGCAACACTCTGCCAGGTATTCAGGGCATCAATTACAAGCCCCTGATATTTATAAGCATCTGCTTGAGAAGTTGACTTATACCACCTGAAAGGCGCAATGTAAAAGGATAATGGCATCATATTCGAAAGCCATCTTGAAGTTTTTCCTTTATTATTCAGACAATGTTGAAGATAAGTTTTTCTTTGCATATAATAAGTAATTATAACATGACTTTTAAAGGGAGATAATATTAAATGAATATGATTCAAATGATGCAGCAGGCGCAAAAGATGCAAAAGAAATTGAAAGATGCGCAGGAAGCATTAAAGGAAATTGAAGTAACGGGAAAATCTGCAGGCGGTGCCGTTGAAATTACATTTGACGGACAGTCAAAATTCAAGGGAATTAAAATTAAGCCCGAGGCTGTGAATTCAGAAAACCCTGAAAGTGTTGATAAAGATACACTTGAGATGCTTGAAGATTTGGTAGCAGAGGCCATTAAGGATGCAACTAATAAGGCTGCAGTTGAAATGGAAAAATCCATGAAACAGGCTACAGGCGGAATAAGCATCCCCGGATTATTTTAAGAAATTATGGATTAGCCTGCGGCAGATTTTTTCAGCTGCCGCAGGCTTGCCGGATTCACCTGCGATATTATTATTGCAGGGTTTATGGAGTTTTAAAGTTTGGAATACACAAAACCGCTTGCAAAATTAATAGAATATTTTCAAAAATTGCCTTCAATCGGGCCAAAAACTGCTCAAAGGCTGGCTTTGCATCTTTTAAAAATGCCTTTGAATGAGGTGGAAAGGTTTGCAGAATCCATGATTGAAGCCAAAACCACCATAAATTACTGTGATGTATGCTTTAATATGTCATCTTCAAACCCTTGCGAAATCTGCCAAAATACGGCAAGAAACAGGGAAATTATCTGTGTTGTAGGTGAAACCAAAGATTTAATAGCAATAGAGAAAACTAATGAATACAACGGGCTTTATCATGTACTGCAGGGGCTGATATCACCAATTGACGGCATCGGGCCGGATGATATCAGAATAAAGGAGCTTTTGGGCAGGGTGCATAAGGATAATATCAAAGAGGTTATTCTTGCCCTAAATCCTTCCGTTGAAGGGGAAGCTACAAGCATGTATTTAAATAAGCTTTTAAAGCCTTTTGGAATAAAGATTTCAAGAATAGCATTCGGGATACCTTTAGGGTCAGAACTGGAATATGCGGATGAATTAACCCTCATTAAAGCACTCGAAGCCAGATGCGAGATGTAAAGATAAAAAAAACCGACTTCCAAGGGTAAATTCAATGCGCGGAAATCGGTTAAACAGTTTACGAGTGAGAGTGGAATATGCACAATAGTTATAATAAAAATCTTGAATAAAAATGTAAACTACCCGATGGCATAGTTCTTGATTAACTATATGTTGTAACCTTTTAAGCCGGTATTTGATTTTATCAGCCGGCAAAATTACAGTACATTTTTATTATATTAAATTTTGTAACAAATTTGTTTAAATTCCTTAAGTTTTCCTTTCGAATTACCGAAAACCAATATGTATATAATGAATATATACAAAAACCGGATAGTAAAGTAATGACAGATTTAATAAGTGCGAAAGGATTTTAACAGATGACCAACATTTCATCAACCAACACAATTAAGGACTTAACCGCAGGAGTTCAAAATTTAGGTGACCTAAAACAGGCAAGCGAAGCTCAAATTCGCGACCTCTTTGACGACAATTATTTTAACGGCGGCGAAGCAGCAAGGAAAGATATTGATGCTCAAATCAAATCTATTGAAGACCAGATTAAAGGCTGGGAAGCAAAATTAACCGAATACCAGAAAAAACTGGATGAAATTGAAGGCAAAATCGACAATGTAAGCGGCGACCTTTCCGATGCTACAACAAAATATGTAAGTGCTCAAGCTCAATATGAAGCAGAATTACAGACAGCAATCAATAAAGCTATTGTAAGAGCTGTAAATAATACAAAAAGCAAAAATAAGGCCCATGATGGTGCAACAAGTTTCCAAATTGAATTCCAGAGTGAACTTGGAAAACTTATGGATAACTCGGCTCTGGCAAATATCTCTGCAATATATAATGAAACAGGCGACCTGAAAGGTGAACTTGGCGATTTATGCAGCGAACTTGATTTATATATTAAAGACAGCAATAATGCAATGAAGGGCTTAAAGAATGCTCAAGCCGTTATTACACTTTTAAATCAAACAAAAAACAACATGACAGCACAACTTGATAACTACTATGCAAACAGCAACAAAGATTCAAAAGTGCCTGTATACAGCTATGAAAAAGAAGCCACAATAGCAGAACTTGCGGATAAATACAACAGCGACCTTTCCGGCAGAAATTCAACGCAAAACGTTACCGATAACGGCGGCGGCGTGAAAGACCAGGCTGCAATTGATAATTACCTCGGACAGCTTGCAGAAATGGGCAAAGCAAGCAGCGGAAGCAATACCGATAAAAATACGGCAGGTGCAGATAATGAATTAGCGAAAAACCTTGCAACAGTATTATTCGGCGACGGCAAAGATGCAGCAGGTGCTACAACCATTCAGGAAGGCAGTCTTGCCTGGAAAATGGCTGAAGCCGGCATGAGCAACATTGAAATTATGGATGCCATCGCAAAGAACTTCGGCGGAATGAATATTAAGGGCGAAAACGGCAAATACAGCGTTCCTTACGGCCACGATGCAGAAGCAAAAAGAATATATGGTGCTTTAACATCTGTTTCAAATAATACAGCAGGGCTGCCTGAAACAAAAACAGTTCCAGGGGATGCAAAACAACTTGAACAGGCAAGTGAAGCAGTTAAAACACTTGCAGACAGCGGATTTTCATTCAAAGAAGCAATGTTTGCACTTGACCAATTATTCCCCGGCCTTGATATCGGATATTCACTCGGTGAACAGGCAGGTACAAAAGAAGGCTGCGTAAGATTTACAACAGATTCAAGCTATGATAAGCTGGCCGAACAAATTGATGCTCTGACCAAAAACGGCGAAGTATGGCAGGATTCACAGGTTATACGTTCACAACCAACTGAAAACAAAGCTGCAGATACACAAAGGACAGACCCAATATCAGTACGCGACGGCAACAGCAGATACTACTTCATGGCAGATAACGGAAACGGCACATATGACGGCGTTTCAGATATGCTTGGCTATGAAAACGGTATGGATGATTTTGAAGCAAAATACGGCGATTACATAACAACAAACGCTGCAGGCGAAAAAGTTATCACAGGCGATGCATTAAACAACATCATGGTAACAAAACTTGAAGAAATACAAAATAAAGATGGCAGCGTAAGTGTTCAGCAAAGCTTCATGAGTGCGGCAGATGCAGGAATGACAGAAATTAACCTAAGTTCTGCAAAACAAGACGGCAGCTATAATATTAACGGTTCTGAAATACAAAATACATTCACCGTTAAGATGAACGGCAAAGATATGACCGCAGAACAAGCGATGGAAGACAATGAATACATTGATGCAACACTCAATAATGCAGGTCTTATCGGAAACAATATGTTCTCTCAATTAGGCGATAAACAAATTGATGCAGCATTCAGCGACCCTCTTACAGGCGATGCGGCAAGAATATATGAACTTGCAGAAAACGTTAACACAAGAGCAACCCAAGCAAAAGAAGCAGCGGATGCAAAAGGCGGAAACCTTGATTGGGGCGATGTTGAAAGCGAAAGCGAATTCAGAAAGAAAATCAAACAAGAGCTTGATGATGCTATGAATCTTGCAGAAAGCAAAGGTAACCAGCTCTATAGAGAATATGAAGCCGAATACAATAAAGAGGGCGATTACGGCGGATACTATAACTCTAAAGACCAGGGCTTACATGAAAAAATTCAAGATGATATCACGAAAGAAATGCAAGATTTAGGCTACAAAGACTACGGTAAGCATGAAGAAATCGAACTTAATGAAGAATAAAATCAAGCCTTAAAAAATTTAAAAACCTCCTAAGAAATTTAGGAGGTTTTTATTTTACCATCTTCGATATGAACAATTTCAACATCTTTTAAAAATTCTTCATCAAAAGCAAGGGTATCAACGCTTGTAATAATCGTCTGCACTCCGTCTTTTATAGTATCCAGAAGGTAATTCTGGCGAAGGTTATCAAGCTCTGCTAAAACATCATCCAAAAGCAGAACCGGCATCTCATTAATTTTTTCCTGAATAATGTCAAGTTCTGACAATTTAAGCGCAAGGACAATTGTGCGCTGCTGGCCTTGAGATGCGTATCTTTTTGCATCAAGACTATTTATAAGAAAAGAAATATCATCCCTGTGCGGGCCTATTAAACACTGGCCTTTTTTAATTTCTTCATCCTTAATTTCATTCAATTTATCATAACAAATTGCGCTCAATTCCGAAACGGGTAAAAAGCCTACAGAAAGAGTATTTTCGTATTCAATATCCAAATTTTCATCTTTTGATATTGATAAATGTTTTTCAAAAGCTATTTTTTTTAATTCAGATAAAAATTTCATCCTCAAATACATAATGTTAGCGGAAGA
>CAQTPN010000119.1 GCA_948888345.1 uncultured bacterium
TCTTGAAAATCATCCAGTTTAAAGTCAAATCCGTACATATTAAGGATTTTAGCATGGAAATAAATTTAGGGCTATTTATTACAGTGCAGCAGTTCATAAGAAATTAATTTATTAAGATTTGTAAATAAATGAGTATATATTTTAGCAATAAAATTTATATATTTGTTTTTAATAAGCTATGGGTGTAAATTTTTGAAATAAAAGCAAAAGAGAGGATTTAAAAACCATGAATATCACCTTCAATACAGAAACAACAGCACTGACAGCAGCAAAAACTCTTGAAAGTACGGATGGTGTTTTAAATAAAAATATAGAAATAATTAAATTACCTGCTAAAAACGCTGCAAGCCCTGCTGATGAAGGTGAACTTATTGAAATAGGAAACATTGATGACCTATCTGATGATATAGATGAAATTTTTAAAGCAGGCAACGCTGAAGAAACAAAAGAGGCACCCTCTGTTAAAAACAAAAAGCCTGATATCAGCAGCCCGAGAGAAATAAACACAGAAGTCAGCGAAGAGCAGCAAAAAACAGTTGATAACTTTGTAGACAGCGTTACCAACCTTACGGATAATGATGAAATTCTGGATAATGTTATGTATAATGACGGTAATGTCAAAACACAGGTTGTTACAAAGAAAACCGTAAACGATGACGGCACCGTGGAATATCATAAAATTACAATCAGCTATGATGAGAACGGGCGCGTAAAAAGCGCAGAAACAGCAGAGTATCCGGATGAAAATTTTAATACAGCAATTGACGGATACAAAATAGGCTTCACTTATAATAATGACGGTACAATAACCGCTCAAAAAGATATCGGCTGGGATGCCGGAAATGGAAGCAGAATAGGTGTAATGGTTTATTATCCGCCAACAATAATCAATCAGGACGGTACAACTTCTCAAAACGTTATATTCGGCAAAAATCCATCAAAATAAATTAAAAAAGCCCCTGAATTAACAGGGGCTTTAAATCATTCTTGAATTTTATCCTGAACCGTAACATTTATATAGGGTTTTGAAAAATATTTATTTGCAACAGATAAAATATCCGATTGGGTTACATTCATAATTGCATTTTTATACTCTTCAAGATGATTTATACCGTACCCCAAAGCCCCATGCCAGCCCAAAAGAGAGGCATCATCCATATTTGTTTCAAGGGAAATTATAATATTTCCTAAAATCTTATCTTTAGCTTCATTTAATTCTTTATTTGAAACAAATTCTGTCCTTAGAAGGTTTATTTCTTTCAACATACCTTCGCGGGCCGTTTCAATATTTTTATTATTTGTGCCGATATAGGCTATAAAAGCACCGTCCTGCACATTTTGAAGAATAGTGGAACCCACGGAGTATGCCAGACCCTTTTCTTCCCTTAAACTTTTAAAGAGTCTTGAGCTCATACCTTCGCCCAAAATCGCATTTATAACTTTCAGGGCGGCATTATCTTTTTGGTTATATATTTCTCCGGTTTTATATCCGACAAGAACCCATGCCGTTTTTGTGTCATCCTTGATAATAGTTTTTTTAATATCACTTTCGGGGGTAAATCGCGCTATTTTTAAATCTTTAAGACAAATCTGTTTTTCGCCTTTATCTTTTCTGTCTTTAAAGATTTTTGTCATAGAATTTATTATTTTATCATTTTCAACATTACCTACAACCGTTATAACAAGGTTTTTAGGGTCCAGTGCCGTATTATAATAATCCAATACATCTCCCCTTGATACCCCTTGTATATTTTTTTCTAAAATTTCCGCATTATTGCCATAAACGGAACCCTTAAAGGCAATACCCTTAAATTCATCTACGGCAATATTTAAAGGGCTGTCTTTTAATTGTTTTAAACCTGCAAGCTTTAATCTTTTAACCTTTTCAATCTCACTGTTTGCAAATAAAGGCTCATTTACAACATCATTAAGAATTGAAAGAGCATAGTCAAATTCATTTACAGTTGTTAAAAGGTTTATATCAAATGTATCATTGCCGCTTGATAATGATAATTTTATACCCTTTTCATCAAGAACTTTTGCAAAGGTTTCAGCATCCATTTTCATTGTGCCTTTTGTAGCACTTGAAGCCGTAACTGTTGCAACGCCCGTTGTTTTTTCTAAGAAATTTCCTCCGAGCGATTGAATATCAATTGCTATAATTGAATTTGCAGGATTTTTTTTAATAATTAAAAGAGCCCCGTTTGATAATTCATATTTGGTAACATTTTTATTCTGTTCAAGGATTTTTGCTTCTTTTTGAACGGGCGCAACATTGCTTATTTCTTTTGTATTCTCTTCTTTTAATTGAATTTCATCTTTTGGAAGAACTACTGAAATTGCGGTTTTATTTTTATCAAGATATTTTTTTGCAGCTTTTATAACGTCTTCCTTTGTAACGCGTTCAATATTATTTAAATAGTTATCGTAATACCATGTATTTCCCCAGAAAAGCGTTAAATATCCAAGTTCATTTGAGATGTTTGAAACAGATTCCCTTGAATAATACGTTGAAGTTTTTGCCATATTAATGGCTTTTTTTACTTCATCATCCGTAATACCGCCTTTTTTTACCATATCAATCGTTTTGAATATTTCATCTTCAACATTTTTTAAATTTTCAGGCTTAAATGATGATTGGATTACAAAAAGCCCGTCATCCATAAAGGTCGAATTGCTTGCAAGGATTGAATATACAAGCTGGCGTTCTTCTTTTAGCCTTCTATTTAATATTGAACTTCTTGAATCCCCCAAAATTGTAGATAAAACATCAAGAACATAGCCGTCTTTATCTTCTTTAAATTTTGGCACCTTATAGGCAATTGCCATATAGCCCGTGTTTACATCTTTTTTTTCAACGATTCTTAATTGTTTTTGTATAGACGGAACTTTTGGATAAACACCTTCTTTATAGGTTTTATTATTATCTACAAAAAGTTCCGACACTTTTTTAACAGCATATTCAGGGTCAACATCTCCGGCTATTACCGTTGTCATATTATGGGGTGAATACCATCTGTTATAAAAATCAAGAATTTCTTCACGCGTAATTGTTTCTATTACTTCTTTTGAGCCTATAACGGGTCTAAAATAAGGGTGATAAGGCTCACTTTGAGTGTAGATAAGTTTAAAAAGGTTATTATACATAACATTTTTCGGATTATCCTGCCCCTTTGAAATTTCTTCCAAGACAACAAGTCTTTCTTTTTCCATTTCTTTTCTTGGAATTAGAGGGTTTAAAAGCATATCAGCGTGAAGCTCGATTGCTTTATCAAATTCTTTTGATGGAATTGTAATATAGTAATGAGTAAAGTCTTTACTTGTTGCAGCATTTGTAACTCCGCCTTTTGATTCTAAAATTCTATCAAATTCACCTGGAGGTGTTTTTTCAGTTCCCTTAAAAAATAGATGTTCTAAAAAGTGTGCAACTCCTGAATTTTTATCGTTTTCATTAATTGAACCGGTTTTAATCCATGTATCAATTGTTACAATAGGATTATTATTCACAGGAACAACAATAACCGTTTGACCTGAGGGAAGTTTTTGATACACATATTCTTTAGATTTTTGTTCTTTTGATTTAGTGTAAATTGCAGTCGGGCCGTCATTTCCTCCTATAACTCCTGACTTTGGCGCACAAAAACCGGTATTTATAATTAAAGCGCAGATTATTAAGCTTAAAATTATTCTTTTCATTAAAATCCTCATTTTCTTATTTTACTTTAAGCTCGCAGCACATTTGACATGCACTGAAACTTTTTGAATATTTAAGGTTTTTTCTAAAGCATTTAAATTTTGTTTTATTGAAAACATCCTTAATTTTTTCATCCTTAACGTTTCCGATTTTAAATGATAAACAGGGATATACATCACCCTGTGGATTTATCATCATGTTGGAGAAAGGGTATTTGCAAGGATAATAAATTTCTTTAGGATGGCGGGATAAATCAGATTTATCTGACGGAGTGAAGAAGGACTTTATCTTCTTTAATTCATTTTCAACTCCGCCGCCTTCAAATTTTGGAGAGAAACGGATTTTTGTTTTGGACCTTTTGCTCATATCACAGATTTTTCTATAAACATCTTCAAAATGCTTCATATCAAAATAAGGTTGAATCGGGTATTCAGGTTCATAAAATACAGGTTCAAATTCATCTTTTAGAACTGAATTTTGTTTAAGGTCATTGTTTCTTAAAAATGAAATGCTTAAAAATTCAAAGCCCATTTCCGTTGTGTATTCATAAAGTTTCAAAAGGTCATCAATATTGTTATTTAAAACAATAGTTTTAATATCAACCATGGGCTTTGTTTTATGCTTCATTCTTTTATAATTTAATTCTTCAAGATTTTTTGTAATTCTATCAAAAATACCTTCCCTGTTTCTGTTTAAATCATGATTTTTGCCCCAGCCATCTATTGATACAGATAAAAGCATCATTTTAGATTTTATAAAGGCATCAATGATATCTTCATTAATTAAAACCCCGTTGGTTACAACATTTAATTTTCCAAAAACCCTTTTTGATGTTTCATATAAAATATCAACAAAATCATGGCGCACAAGCGGTTCTCCGCCGACAAGGGTTACAAAAGAATATCTTGGAATTTGTTTTATTATATTAAACCAGTCTTCGGTTGAAAGTTCATTTTTCTTACGGTCTGAACCTACATAGCAATAAGGGCAGTTTAAATTACATCTGTATGTCAGTTCAAAAAAATACCTGAGAGGGATAATTGCCTTTCCTTCCTTATTGTTATACGAAAAATCCGCGTATATATCCCGCGCTTTATCAAAAAGTTTTGAATAATCCATCTTTTCCCCTATAATTCCTAATTGGTGAATTTGCTTTATTATTTCTCAATTTTACTACAATATTTTTTTGTAGTAAAATTTTAACAAACAAAGCATGGAAATGGTTGGGTTTGCCTTTGCAGCAATTATATGCGGGGTAATATATATTAACAAAGAGAGCAGGGAAGATTTAAAGTGTCCGATTTAACTTTAGATTATAATGAAATCTGGGAAGATACAAAAAAAATTTTGAAGGAAAAAATCCCAAATTCTACCTTTGAACCGTGGATTGTGCCTATAATACCCGCAAAAGAGGGTGAGGACTGTTTTAAAAAAGAACATCTTGTTTTAAAAAGTGACAAGTCTTTTGGGGTTTCATTTTTAAATCAAAAATATTTTAATGAAATTCAAAAGGCCGTAAATACCGTATGCGGCGGGATTTTACCCATAAACATTATTTTTGTTCCATCAGATGTCAAAAAAACGCCGAAGAAAAAAGAAAAACCGCAGGAACATATTGTTCTTATGAAGGAACAAATTGATAATTTAAAACAGATGCATTCTTTTTGTGCTTTAAATTTGAAATATACTTTTGAAAATTTTGTTGTGGGGGAAAATTCAATTGTGGCTTATAATGCTGCAAAACAAGTGTCCGAAGCTCCGGGGCAAAAGTTTAATCCGTTATTTATTTCAGGCTCTGTAGGAATTGGAAAAACCCATCTTATGCAAGCCATAGGGCATAATATTTTAAAAAACTTCCCTGATTTAAAAGTAAAATATGC
>CAQTPN010000120.1 GCA_948888345.1 uncultured bacterium
AGGGTAGCCTCCTGGGAAGATAAGTAGCTGCCGGATTCTATATTTAAAATAAAATGCACTTTCGATTTTGGAAGTGCATTTTAGTATCTTTGTTATGCTATAATTGTGTGTGTTTTATAAATGCTAAAGGATTTTTTATGAAAAATGGTGTAATCCCTAATCCTGATAAGATTTTCCCTATATCAGGGGTTGATACTGTAACCTATGTAAAACCGGCTATTAAAAATCCTAATATCATTGTGGGCGATTTTACATATTTTGGAGATATTGATTTTGAATCACATGTTACACATCACTATGATTTTAATGGGGATAAATTGATAATTGGCAAGTTTTGCCAGATAGCCTCAGGTGTTGAATTTGTTATGAATGGTGCAAATCATCAAACGAATTCTGTTTCAACATTCCCTTTTTATATCTTTGAAGGCTGGGATGCAAATATTCCGCCGCAGGATAAAATGCCATTAAAGGGTGATATTGTTGTGGGAAATGATGTTTGGATAGGGCAAAATGTTACAATTTTACCCGGTGTGCATATTGGAGACGGTGCTATAATTGGTATGAACAGCGTTGTTTCAAAAAATGTTGCTCCATATTCAATTGTTGCCGGGAATCCTGCAAGGGAAATAAGAAAAAGATTTGATGACGAACTGATTGAATTAATGCTGAAATTGCAGTGGTGGAATAAAAATATAAATGAGATAAACAATTTAATTCCGCTTTTGGCTGATAATAATCTCTTAAATGTGAAAGAAAAAATTCGGATTTTAATTAACCAAGATGCCTTATAATTAATATATGGTGCAATTTAAATGCAATGTGAAAATATTTATACCATGATATAATTCTTTTATGCTATATAAAATTATCTCAGTTTTTATAGGCGGTGGAATAGGTGCTGCGGTGCGTTTTGCGGTTTCTGCGGTGTTTAAAAAATATTTATTAAGCCCCATTTATGGTACGTTTTTGGTTAATATTATCGGGTGTTTTCTTCTGGGGCTTGTTTTCGGGCTTGCTTTAAATAAATTCAATAATATGCCTGAAACTTTGAAAATATTTATAACTGTCGGGTTTTTAGGTGGTCTTACCACATTCTCCACGTTTAATCTTGAAATATTTGAATTTTTAAGGGCAGGAAAAACTCCAGATGCCTTTTTATATATGTTTTTAAGCTGTATATTCGGTCTTTTGTTTACTTTTTTAGGGTATTTAATTTCAAGATAGATTAATCCATACAAAAGTCAAAGAGACTTTTGTTTCTGCATTATAAAATTAGTAAGGGTGGTATTCTGTCTTGTAATTTCTTGAGCCTTAACGACTCTATAGCCGCGCTTTTCAAAAAATGCTTTTGCTGTAATTGAAGCGTGGGTTGTAATTGTTCCATCTGCTCTTTGCTCAAGCTTCCCGCAAATGGCGGATGCTATTCCCTGCCGTTGAAAATCTTTGCCGGTAAACAGTCTGTTTAAAAATCCGGTTTTATCAATGTCTCCAAAACCTGCAATGGTATCATTATAAACCGCTACAATGCTATAATTTCTAAGAAATGAATAATTCCACTCTTTTAAATTGATATGTTTTGGTGCCCAGACATCAAGCTGTTCTTTTGTATAGTCCTTTGCATTTATCGTATGCACTGTGTTGTAAAATAAATTCGCAAGTATTTTACAATCCGAAGGCCGATATTTTCTAATAATTATTTTGCACAACATATTTTTATTTTACCAAATAAGAGCCTTTTTGTTATAATTTAAGCGATTATGAGTATTGAAGATGAAATTTTTAAAAAAGCTAAACTTGATTCAGGTAAGATAGAAAGTTCCGGCTTAAAGAGTACCTCACGCGGCTGGGAGATTAAAAAGAATCTTATGGGCGGTGCCTTGCAATGTGTTATAGAAATTGATAAGAAAGGTGCTGTCAGCGGGAAAGTTTTTGATAACGGAGAAGAATATTTGCCATTTCGGGCGGAAAATCCTGCCGGAGGCTATTCTTTTGATGTAAAGACTGAATATGAAGAGATTTTAAAGGAAATTTTAAAGAAATATTTTATAGAAAACTATTTTATTTCGCCGCAGGCAAACAGAATTACAGAATTAATTTATAAAAAATTTAGTATTGCGCCTGATTTTCCATGGAAAAATCAAAAGAAAAATATATCTGCAAAAGATGCCGGAGTTTTTAGAAAAAACGAAGGCGGCAGATGGTTTGCGCTTTTAATGAATATTAAAAAAGACAGGTTAATAACAAATACAAAAGGGAGCGTTGATATTATAAATTTAAAGCTTGATTTTGATGAAATACGGGCTCTCATTCAAAAAGAAGGGTTTTATCCTGCATATCATATGAATAAAAAATACTGGATAACTATAGCACTTGACGATACAATTGCAGATGAAATCATTATGGGATTTATAACAAAAAGTTATAATAATGTTAAATAGCTTATTTTAAAGAATTTAAGAAAACGGTCATTTCTTCATTGCTTATATTAAATTCTTCCGCACGTTTTTTTATGATATCAATTAAATTTTCAAAGGTAACTTTGGATGTTTTATCTTCAATTGATGATGCTGTATCATTGTAGATGGAGTTCAGTGTTCTAAAGGAAATATTATATTTTCTTTGTGATAGAAAATTGCACAGTTTATCTATTTTACCGTTATTACTTTTAAGCTCATCAGATACAAGAGGGCAGTCTTTATAATGTGAAATTAATGATTGTTTAATTTGTGATGAAGTTGGCAAATCAACCAAAACTTTTTCTTCAAATCTGTCAAGCATTGGTCTGTCAAGGTTTTTACCGTTTTTTGCGACAGCTTTTTCGGTGTCTATTTCTAAGTTTGTTGCCCCTATTGTTATTATATTTTTGTATTTTCCAAGTTTTTCCGTGAAACATTTTTTGAATTCATTTAATATATTGTTTGAAAGTTTAGCGTTTTTTCCGCTGTCAACCATCATTACAGTATCTATTTCATCAATAAAAACAAAAATCTTTTCATCGGGGTTATTTTTTGCCTTGGATACAACTTCATTAATTGCTGCATTTATATTTTTTTCTGCAACTCCATTAAATTCAGAATTTAATGCTGCTAAATCAATGGCTGCAAATCTTGAATTTGGAAACATTTTTGCAAGAGCTTTGGCAAACGTAGTTTTTCCCGTGCCGGGCGGCCCGTATAAAAGTATTGAATTAATTTGTTTCCCGCCTCTTTGAGAGATTAATTGAGAGTTGTTAATACAATTTTTCATCTTGCCGGCCAAAGCTTCAAGATTTTTTGGCAGTGCCATATCATTGATGCCTGTTTCATTTGAAAGGTTATTCCACATTGCCTGCAGCTCTTTTTTTGGGATGCGGTTTCCGTTCCTTATGCCTTTAAAGGCAAAATTGAATCCTATTACAAGTAATGCAATGCTTGCAATGCTGCTTATTATCTGCTGTTTCGTACTTGGAGAGCCAACTGTTGCCGAAAGGTTGTTATTTTTTGGTATTTGTACGCTTTGTGCCTGATTTTGAGATATTTGCTGCGTGTTGGTATTTACAGGTGTTTTATTATTATTTATAAAATTTGAAAGATTTATATTTGAATAAGAACTATTTATACTGCCTGTCATTTCAATTATCCTTTTTTTCTATAAAACTTATGAAGTTTAAAACTTGTTAGTGCTGGCAATTTTTTATGATTTTGTGCCTTTATATTTATATAAAGAGGAATTAATTTCTGATGAGTATAAATGGCTTAAGCTGTTTTAACAGTACAAATACCATAAACGGGAACAGCTCCTCCTGCGGCAAGGCAGGGTTTGATAAGGCTGTTTCTCCGTTTTTTGTGCCTTTTAATCAGGTTTTTGATGAGTTTTTATTTCAAAATAATATTAAAAATGAAGATAAAGTAAGTGAAACACAGGAAGATGGCGAAGAAAAAATAAAAATCATTGCCCACAGGGGATACAGTGAAGCGGCTCCGGAAAATACAATTCCCGCTTTTATTGCGGCGGCTGAAAACGGTTATAATACCATAGAATGTGATGTAAGCTGGACAAAGGATGGAGTACCCGTTATTTTGCATGATGAAACAATTAACAGGACAGCAAGAAAAGAAAACGGCTGGCCGCTTTTTTGGCCCAGAAAATGTTCAAATTTAACTTATGAAGAATTATTAAAATATGATTTCGGCTTGTCATACTCTAAAGATTTTCAAGGAACGAAAATACCGGCGTTTAATGAAGTTTTGGATTGCGCCAATGATTATGATTTAGATTTATATATAGAATTAAAAGAAACAGATGACTTTGATGAGAATAAAGCAAAAATTCTTGCTGATGCTGTAATTAAAGCCGGTTTGGAAGATAAAGTAACCTGGATTAGTTTTAATAAAGATTATCTAAAAACAATATCTGAGGCACTGCCCGAGGCAAGGCTCGGATATCTTACCAAAAAGGATGCCGGCAAGGAAACCATTAACATTCTGAAGGATTTAAAAACAGATAGTAATGAAGTATTTTTAGATGTAAAATCGGCCAGCATAACGGAAGATTCAAGTAAATTACTGCAGGAAGCGGGATTTGATTTTGAAGCCTGGACCGTAGATGATGTTGATGAGGTTGAAAATTTGTCATCACTTGATTGTAAGGGAATTACAACAAATAAAATAACGGAAGATGATATTAAGTAATGTTATAATACTTAAAATATACTTTGGTACTGTTTATTTTTAGGATATAATCACAAATGCAGCATTTTAGGAAAAAATTTCTTAAAGGCTTTTTAATTATTGTAGAGATTAAAAATGAGGAATATTTATGAGAATAAATTTTGCACCAAATGTAAACTTTAGAAGCGTAACACCTATTATTACAAAGAAAAATGATTTCCATAATGTTAAAGATGTTATAGATTTACTTGCCCCAAATGATGATTATTGCATAACAAACGCTACTGATTTGTATAAAAAGCACCCGTCAGTCGGCAAATTAACTAATGCCGTTAAGGAAGGAAAAGAAGTTGGCTTTTTAATAACAGGAAAAGAATATTTGAATTATATCCACTTTGAAAATGACTGGGCCTCTGAAACTGCGCCGACAAGGCACATAGATAAAAAGCCTGTCAGATTTTCAAATGCAGATATTAAAGATGATGATACATTGGATAAATTTTCAGAATTAATAAAAAGAATTAATGAAGATGCAAAGAAGATAGACGATGGAGAATAAAATAAAACACGCAGATGATTCACAATCTGCGTGTTTTAATAATAAATTATTTAATTATATTCTGTTTTCCCAAACTCCGCCTTTTCTATCTACAAGGGCATCATAGCAGGACCAGATTCTAAAAATTCCCGTTAAGCCTAAAACTGCGTGGGTTATATTTTTCTTTTTCTCATTTTTGTTTACGGCTTGACCAATCCCCGGCCAGATTAATAAAGATAGAGCAGCTGCACCTACTGATTTTCCCGTAACTTCGCCATCAGTACCGTGTGTGCCTTCGGCAAATGAGGGCATTCCCATAGAAATCATTCCAAAAATAACAAATGTTAATAAAACCTTTTTCA
>CAQTPN010000121.1:0-4419 GCA_948888345.1 uncultured bacterium
AGTCCAAAGTTCCTTTGGAGAACCATTGTATGATGAAAATGTTATGATTGCAATGGTGAAATCGGTAATATCCGGAGGTGCTCTTGCACTAAGGCTTGCAGGGGAGAGGGATATTAAAAATGCACGACGGTTTTGCGGCGATATTCCAATTATAGGGATAACAAAACCTAAAAAAATACCTGAAAATTTTACCGAATTAGTATATATAACGCCATCCTGCGCTGATTGTAACGCTGTAATTCAGGCAGGGGCTGATATTGTGGCATTTGATGGTACAATGAGAGTACGTCCTTCCGGTGAGAAATTATCTGAAATAGTTGATTTCATTCATTCTAAGGGCAAATTAGCAATGGCAGATATTTCAACATATAATGAGGCAAAAAATGCTGTAAACTTAGGCTGCGATATTATTTCAACCACATTAAGCGGATATACGGCAGAAAGTATTGCGAAAAATAAAGCAGCCGGCAAAAATCCCGAAGAACCTGATTATGATTTACTTTCAGAGATTGTGAAGAATGTAAATATTCCTGTAATTCTTGAAGGGCGTATCTGGACACCTGAACAAGCAGCTAAAGCCTTTGAGCTGGGCGCATTTGCGGTTGTTATAGGTTCAGCCATAACACGACCCCATGAGATTACAAAAAGATTTATTAAGAAAGGCTTAAAACATTGATGAATATCGGAAAAACTGCACTTGGAATAGATATCGGCGGGACAAAAATTTATGCCGCATCCGTAAATGAAAATGGTGAAATCCTTACTCCTCCAATAAAATACGCTACCCCAAAATCAGTAGAAGAAATTAAAAAAACCCTTTCCGGTATCATTGAAAATCAGGGGAAAGGCGCATCAATAGTTGCTTTGGCGACAGCAGGTGCTGTAAACAATGAAAATACAAAAATTTTAAGTTCAACTGCAAATATGGTTCAAGGGTATTCGGAAATTGATTTTCAATCTTTATCCCCAAAATTACCGGTTTTTGTTGAAAATGATGCCAATTGTGCGGCATGGGCAGAACATAGCGTAGGGGCTGCAAAGGGCGTTAATCACTCAATTACGCTTACCCTGGGCACCGGCGTTGGCGGCGGCATTATAATTAATAATAAATTACTAAAGGGAAAATCAGGTGCAGCGGGCGAAATGCATTTTAAAATGTCTATTGAACGCAAAAGACCCTGTACCTGCGGCACTTTTGATTGTTTTGAAGCCTACGCTTCAGGCAGAGGTTTGGTTTTAACATATAAAGACATTCTAAACCGCGATTTAACAACCTATCAGATAATCGAAAATGCTAAAAATAATGATGCGGGATGCATTCTGGCATTAGATATATGGCAAAGACACATAGCTGACGGGCTTATCGGGCTTAATGATATTTTTGACACCGAAATTGTAGTGTTAAGCGGTTCTATGGCTGAATTTGTGGATGTTGAATATGTTCAAAGTCTCGTAAATAGAGAGATTGTAACGACACCCACCCTTGTAAAACATGCTTCGGCGGGGAATTTTTCAGGTTTAATCGGCACTTCACTCCTTGCTTTAAGTAAAATTTAGTGTTTTTCTATATCTCTAAAGCTTGAATATAACAAGGTTGCGGGTGGTTTCAACGTCAAGGGGCAGGTTGTATGGTATAATTTCAGGGGCTTTTAAATTTTTATCCGCTTCAAATGCTCCGTCAATCTCCTCTTTTACGCCTTTTGCTTTGTAAAAAACAATACTTCCGCCTTGTGCTATGTGCTTTTTAGCCAACGGCAAAATGTCTTTAATTTTTCCGACAGCCCGAAACGTAACAATATCAGCATTTACACGCTGAATTTCTTCTGCTCTTCCATATAAAATATTAAGATTGCAAATCTTGAGTTTTTCTTTTGCAAATTTAATAAAATCAATCTTTTTTATCCTTGAATCGTTTGCAAATACCTTTAAATCAGGGAAGCACAGCGCAAGAACAACTGATGGAAATCCGCCTCCTGTACCGATATCCAGCAGACCGGCATTTTTTTTATCTGAAAATTTACTCCATAAAGCTATTGAAAGGCTGTCATAAAAATGCTTTTCAAATAAATTTGAAATTTCATTTTTGCTCATCAGATTTGTATGAGAATTATAATTTTTAAAAATTTCTTCCCATTTATTAATCGCTAAAATCTGCTCTCCGCTTAATTTTAGCCCGAAATCATCCTCTATAATTTTTATTCTTTTTTCATCTAAAAAATTATTCATACTCTTTCAAAATTTCTTCAAATTCAAAATTTTCCATTTTAACTTTCATATCATTAATGCGGACCGTAATCCGCTGTTTATTTTCTTCTGAAATACTGTCTCCAAGGACTTTTTTGGCCTCAAGATAATTTCTGAGTGCAAGTGAATTTTCCCTTGAATTATAGTAATAATCGCCGATTTCCAGATGCGATAAGGCAATTTTGAAGCTATCCTGCATATTTTTAGAAGCTTCAAGAGCTAAAAGCAAGTATTCAAAAGATTTTTCACCATCTTCATCCCTGTAAATTGAAGCTAATTGTTTGCAAATGGTGTAAATTCCGTTTGAATTATTCTGTTTTTTGTCAATATCAAGGGCGGAAATCAGGCTGTCTGCAGCCTTATTGCGGTATTCTTCATCCCCTGTTTCATTCCATAATTCGATATAAATAAGCCCTGTATTTGCATAAGATGCGGATAAAAACTCGCTGCTTGCCATGCTGTCTGAATTTTGAGAGCTTTCAATACTTTTTTTATAGTATTCAAGCGATTTTTCGGTATTTTGCCCGTCATCGTATAAAACTGCTGTTCTGTAATATATTTCAGATAGCAAAGAACTGTCATTATCTGTATTTTCGGCAAATTCTTCCGCTTTTTTATAATGTTCAAATGCAAGTTTAAAATCTTTTTCCATTTCATATATTTCACCGAGAGCTAAATACCCTTTTGCAGTGCTGTTTTTGGGGATTTTTGCATTTAATTTTATAATATCGTTAAGCACATCTTTTGCTTTTTGAAGCCGGTATAATTTTCTGTATAAATCGGCTTCAAGCAGCTTTATATCTGCAATTGCAGGTGTATCAGAATTTTTTTTACTAATCTCGATTGCGGTGTGGAAATTGTTGAGTGCACTCTCAAAATCATTGATTTTACTATAGTTTTGAGCTAATTCAATATAAATATCTTTCATATTTGAAGGCGGATTTTCTAAATCAGATGAAAACCTTCCTGCATAGCTGTTTAAAAGCTCAATTGCCCCTTTGAAATCAAAATTTTCTTCAAGTTTTTTTGCTTTATTAATAATATTTTTAAAATCTGCCTGAATTTCTTGTATGCCGGCATTTTTAGCTTTATTTTTTCTAAATTGTTCGATTAATGCGCGCTCTTCTTCGCTTAAAATTTCTTCTCCTAAAATCGGGCTTTTTTCGTCCATAGTCTGATTTTTAGGTAATTCAGCCTGTATATTTTCGTTTGCTTTCTGTGTTTCCTGAATTCCTGTTTCATTAAAGCCTGTTTTTCTTAATTTTGTAAGTCTTGTATACCAGGGTACAGGCGCACTTTCAGCCTGTTTTATATATGGAAAAGTGCTATTTTGAGAAAATACCCCTGCGCCTTGCGAAAAAGTGCTTCCTGTAAGGCTTTGCAGGTTATTTATATTTGGAATTTTTGTCTTTACAAAATCTATCTGTTTTCTTATACTTTCCCTGGATAGTCTCAAAAGCCGCTCTTTAGGGCTTTTTGTCAATTCGTTTTCATAAATTTTTATTAAATTTTTGTAGTTATCAATCTTTTCTTTAAGTGATAAATTTGATAAAAAATACTGTTTTAAATAGTCTTTAAGATAAATTTCATCATCAAATTTTGAAATCAGCATTTTTCTGTGCAAATAATTAATTAAGGAAATGTCTCCTAAGCCGTAATACTCTATGAATGCTATTTTTACGGAATGATTAAGGCATGACATATTTTGTAAAAACGGCAGATATATGGGCGGCACAAGGGATACAATCTTTGATAAAAGAAAGTCCTCAAATTCCAGCTTTCTTTTTTTAAATTCTTCCATAAACTCCTTCAGGCTTGAATTTACGGTTGCAATGTACCTTAAAGTCATTTTCAGATAGAGTTCATATCCTTTTGCCGCATTATAAAAATCTTCAATATCTTCATCCGTATAAACCTCAAGTGCATCCTGCACCTTGAGTTTAAAGGTAAAATAATCGTTTGTCGGAATTTCAATAATTTCAAAATTCAGATTTTTTTCTTCAAAAAATTCAGGGTTTAAAACTCTTGATATCAGTATTAATTTAACGTTTTCATATTTTCCGATATGGGCTAAAAAGTCCATAATTTCAGAATTTGCGGCAATTATTTCAAAATTATCTATAATTATAAGACTTTTTTTTTCAAGATTTTTAAAATAAAAACTTACTTTTTGTG
>CAQTPN010000121.1:4429-5541 GCA_948888345.1 uncultured bacterium
TATGGAATAATATCTTAAAGTATCGTAAAAGCCGAGCAAAAAATCATCTATTACACTGTTTTCAAAACAAAGATGGCGGAATAAAAGCACATCCTCATTTATTTCAGACAGTGCTTTATTTACAATTTCGCTTTTCCCTGAGCCTTGAAATCCTGCTATATAGAGTAAGTCAGATTGGGAATTTATAAAATCAGTGATTTTGTTCAGGATATTACTGTTAAATTTTGTAAAATTTTCATCCATATTATTTAATTGTACAACATTTTGCGGTGGTTTTTTGAAATATGTTAACCAATGTAAATTTTTTCAACTTTTTAATTTTTAAATGACAAAAAAATAGTTTTACGTTTGTTTATATACATGTGTGTTAGTTTCGGAGTCTGTTAATGACGTTATCCGTAAAATCAAATATCAATAATTCGCAAACATTTAGAGGGATTTCACCCTTGAATGCTGCTTATTTAAATAAAAATGGAGGCATGGTTCAAAATCAGCCTGCTCAAAATGTGCCGGGTGCGCCTATGCAGACTACGCAAGGATATGCTCCTGAATTAAATCAGCCTGCTAATCCTGTTTCTACCCCTGCTTCAGCTTATATGCCCGGTGTGGGTGCTGTTCCTTCAGGATATTTTATTGAAGGTGAAGGGCACCACGGAAGCGAGGACCATATAATTAAAAAAACCCCCTTAACAGGTGCAAGAATTGTTGCAGATAAGCTTGTGAAGGATGTTTTCACGTATGCGCCAAAAGGAATGCAGGGTTCAAAAAACAGCAATTTTTATGAGTATCTTTCTCTCGGGATACTTCCCTATATTATAGGTTCCGCCACAATGGTTGCAACAAGTGTTGCCGCAACAAAATTCTTTAACCCGTCCGATGCAAAGGCATCAAAAATGCTCGGTAAAGGCGCAGCACTCGGTGTTGTTTTCTATGCTGCAATGAAATGGCTCGGCGGAAAGGTTATGGAAAAAGGTACAGAGGCTATAACCGGTGTCGATATGGCTATGCCTTATAAAAAAGTAATCAGCGAGCTTCCTGAAAACGGAAAAGAAAAAGTTTCAACCGAATTCCACAGAGTATTTGAAAGTGTTGATTTCCCGAGATGGGATTTA
>CAQTPN010000122.1 GCA_948888345.1 uncultured bacterium
ATACGTGAAGGTTTAAAACCAAAGAGGTTGAAGAATGGATTTCAAAAATCTGAAAATAGTAAGAACTATTAAAAATTTAAGCCCAAAACTAAGATGGTTTATGTTTAAGAGCATTCAAGATTATAAAATCGGCTCTAAATATATTGATTATCTTATTCCTGATGATAAAAAGGGAATAGAAAAAGATAACGAAAGGCTTGAAAATATGGTTAGAGAAACCTTAATTAAGGAGTTCGGGCCAAAAGTTAAAGATATGAAATCATATAACCTTCTTTTAGACGCCTGCGTGCACAATTTAAAGAAAAAACAACTGCAGAGTCTTGATAAAGATTCCATTGATGAATTATAAATTTTTGTATTATATTTAGAGAATGGATAAGAGAAAAAAATTTTTAATTATAAGGCTGAGTGCGATTGGTGATATCGTGCACAGCCTTACTGTTGCGGATTGTTTAAGAACTTTTTATCCCGATGCTCAAATTGATTGGGTTGTATCGGATAAATGCAAAGGATTAATTGAAAACAATCCGCTTTTAGACAATGTTTATGCTGCGGAAATTTCCAAATGGCGCAAGAACTGGATTTTCAATCTGCCAGAAATAATTAAATTTACAAATATTTTAAAAGAAAACCATTATAATTATGCTCTTGATGTTCAGGGATTATTCAAAAGTGCAGTAATTACAGCATTATCCGGTGCGGAAGAAAAAATAGGCTTTGCAGACGGGCGGGAATTTTCGACTCTTATTTTAAATAAAAAAATTCTTCCGAAAGAAAAACGTCCGTTTAAAAATCATCATATAATAAGGAGAAATCTTGATATATTAACAGGCTCAAATCTTATATCCGAAAAAGAGATGGAAAACTATACACCAAAAGCCGTTTTGCCCCCCTCCGATGAAGCGGCAGTCAAAAAAATTGATGCTTTATTGGAAAATATTGATACCTCAAGGCCAAATTTTGTTTTTGCTCCTGCTACAATGTGGAAAAACAAACACTGGGATATTGAAGAGTGGAAAAAGCTTTTCAATATGGTGAAAAATAGCGCAAATATTATCTTTACAGGCGTTGAAAAGGATTTACGTCTTATAAATAAAATCACAAACGGTGAGAATGCCTTTATACTTGCAGGCAAAACCAATATGAAAGAATATATTGAGGTGCTGCGCCGCGCAGATTTGATTGTAAGCCCTGATTCGGGCGCATCCCATCTTGGTTTTGGAGTAATTAAAAACGGCAAGCCAAAAATTTTTACCCTGTTTTTTGCAACATCAAAAAATGTTTACACACCCTTAGGAAAAGGAAATCTGGGATTTCCGCTAAAAGAGCCTGTTTGCATGCCATGTCATAAGAGAAAATGCAAAAAAGGAACGATGGAATGCACAAAATATATAAAGGCGGAAGAGGTATTTACGGAAATTAAAAAAGCTTTTAGTCTTTAAGTATTAAACTTTTACATACCTCTTGAAAAAAAACGGAAAAAAGTTGTATAATGAAAGCCATGGGACTTTTTGATTGGATTAAAAATTCAGGCGAAAAACTTAGACGTGTTGAAGATAAAATTTATCAACAGAGAACCGATTTTGTTGAAATTTATCAAAAAAACCTTGCTCTTGAAAAAGAGATTTCTCAAAGAACCGAAGAACTGTATAAGGCTAATCAAACCCTTTTAACATTAGAACACGTGTGGGATATGATGAATTCATCACGTCCTTTATCAAGCGTTTTAGAAACAATTGTTTCAAGCCTTCATGGTGAATTTCGATATTTATACAGCTGCATTATTCAAAAACAGCTTGATTCAAAAGGTGAATTTTTCGCTTTCAAAACATATTTCCAGAATGATTTTTCAAGCAAATTTGATGAATGCATTAAAACCCCGCTTTTTGAAACGCGTATAAACATAGGAAAAAACACATCCCTTTATGAAACAATAGAAAATAAGAAATTTCGTTCTTATCCTATTAATGAAGATGTTTTTAATATGTTTTTCCCCGATAATTTTTATCCTGATAAAATTGCGGAATTAAGAACAACAACCCTTGCAAAATCTTTAATGATACTTCCGATTGTATCAAAAGAGTTTACCGGTTTTCTTGCTGTTTTTTCTCCAAGGGAAGAGCCCAAAGATTCCGAGGTTAATTTTTTAAACCTTTTTGCAAGACAAATTGAGCTTGCAATCACCATTGCAAATCTTTTTGAAACTGTTAAAAAACAAGCAGTAACAGACCCTCTGACAGATTTATTCAACAGAAGGTTTTATGAAGATGCTTTAGCACGCGAGGCAAAGCGTGCTTTAAGGTTAAATCAGCCATTTACGCTGATTTCACTTGATTTAGACAAATTAAAACATATAAATGATATGTACGGCCACTCCGCGGGGGATACTGCGATTAAAACGGTGGCAAGAGTTATAACAGGAAATTCAAGGTCTGTTGATGTACCTTCCCGCGTAGGCGGAGAAGAATTTGCAATAATACTTCCGGGGGTTGATTCAAACGGCGGACTTATAGCAGCGGAAAGAATAAGGGCTTCACTTGAAGCGGAACATGTTGAAGCTGTCGGAAAAATAACGGCAAGTATCGGGGTTGCAACCTTTGTAGAACAGACAACAAACCTTGATGAGCTTGTTGAAATGGCAGATAAAGCTATGTATTTTGCAAAACAAAACGGCAGAAATCAGGTAAAATTAGCTGAGGCTGAAGGTTCAATTTCATGGCAGGAAGTTGCCGTGGATGCATTTGTTCAAATATTAGATAACCATAAAATCCCGTTCAATTCTTCCATGGCTGAAAATTTATCTAAAAAGCTTCAAACAAAAGAGGATAAAGCAAGCGGCAGCTCAACAAAAGATTTATTGTATACGGTTGTGGATACAATATCAAAAAGCTATGCCCCGCAGCACAGAGAAGGTGTTACAAAAGCCAAAGTACAGCTGGCATCGGCTATTGCAAAACGTTTTGATTTATCAAAAGCAGATGTTGATAAATTAAAAATTGCAATGCTTTTATATGATATCGGAAATATTATGGTGCCAAATGATTTATTAAAAAAGACTTCTCCTTTAACGGAAGAGGAAAAGGCAACCATTACAAAACATCCGATTTATGCCGCACAGGAAATTTTAAAACCCATAAACCATGTTTCAAACATTATACCAATTATTGAACACCACCATGAAAACTGGGACGGTACAGGATACCCGAGCAAGAAAAAAGGGGATGATATTCCTTTAATATCACAAATTATTTTAATTGTGGATTCTTATTATGCAATGATTTCAGAGCGTCCTTACAGAAAGGCTTATACTGAAGAAGAGGCACTTGAAGAAATTAAAAATCTTCGCGGTAAAAAATATTCTGAAGAATTAACAGATGAATTTATCCATGCTATTGAAGATTTAAAAAGAATGTAGATGTTGTCATCCGCAAGCCATATGTCATTGCGAGGAGTGAAACGACGAAGTAATCCAGAAAATTAACAGCACTGGATTGCCGCGGTCACTAACGTTTCCTCGCAATGACAGTAAGGATTGAAATTAGAATTTTAAAATTACTTTCAGTGTATCTTTTTGCCTGTTTAACTCAAAAGCTTCAATCCCTTCGCCAAAAGGCATGATTTTTGTAATTAAAGGTCTAACATTAACCGCACCGCGCTCTAAAAGCCTCATTACAGGTGCAAACTGCCCGCAGCGGGAGCCGACAACCGTTATTTCATTAATTACAACGGGAGCAAGATTTAAACCTTCTTTTGCTGCTATGGTGCTTTTTAAAACGAGTATTCCTCTTGGTTTTACAAGACTTAAAGATGTTTCAAATCCGCCTTTTGAGCCTGTAGCCTCAATTACAATATCAAAACTCTGCTCAAGTCCTTTTGCATTGTCCAAAAGCAGAGTTTTGTTACCTGCATTTGCCGAGATATCAAGTTTATTTTGGTGTTTTCCAATGTGTGTAATATCGATATTTAATGCCCCCAAAACAAGTGCTATTGAAAGGCCGAGCTTTCCGTCTCCCAAAAGTGCCACTTTATCCGCTGGTTTTATGTGCACCTGTTCTATTATTTCATAGGCTGCAGCAAGCGGTTCAATAAAAACAGCTTCTTCATCAGATACATTGTCAGGAATTTCAAGCAGATTTGATAAGGGAAGCGTAAAATATTCGCTAAAACACCCCTCTTTTTGCCAGATTCCAAGGGTGCCTCTATTCGGACAATGACGCTCTAAACCCTTGGCACACCATTCACAGGTTTTGCATCCGGCGTTAATTTCTCCTACAACCCTTTTTCCGACCCACGTTTTATGGGCTTCATCGTAAACTTTTTCAACCACTCCCGTAAATTCGTGTCCTAAAACTCCTTTATATCCCATATAACCTTTGGTGATTTCTTCATCAGTATTACAAACCCCTGCAAATGTTGTTTTTATGAGGGCTTCACCTTCTTTCAAGACAGGTTCTTTATAATTTTCAACAAATTTTAACCCGTTATCAAATATTAATGCCTTCATTTTTGCTAATCTCCTTTTAATTCCATTAAAAAGACCCCCGCTTATTAAAACGGGAGGTCTTAAAAAATTTATTCTGCTTTTAGTGCTGCCATTTTCAGCTCTTCAATATATTTAACTGCCGAAATTCCTGCAACAGCACCGTCTGATACGGCTGTAATTACCTGCCTTAGGGGGGTTATACGAACATCTCCCGCAGCAAATACACCCATGGTGCTTGTTCTCATCTGTTCATCAACCTTTATAAATCCTCTTTCATCCTGCATCATTTGCCCTGAAAAGTCTTTAACATTCGGCGTAAAACCTATATACGGAAAAACTCCGTCTACTTTTAAATCTTCAATTGCTTTCGTTCTAACATTTTGAACCTTTAAACTGCCCACACATCCTTCATTGTTTGAATTGATTTCAAGCGGTACAGTATCAAAAATAAATTCGATTTTATCGTTTTTAAATGCACGCTCCTGAACGATTTTATCCGCGCGAAGCTCGTCGCGTCTGTGGATTATATAAACTTTTTTTGCAAATTTTGTAAGATATGCGCCTTCTTCAACCGCTGCATTACCGCCGCCTACAACCGCAACAACTTTATCTTTGTAAAATGCCCCGTCACAAACTGCACAATAGCTTACACCTTTTCCTATGTGTTCAATTTCACCCTTAATGCCAAGTTTTGAAGCACTTGCACCTGTTGCAACGATAACTGTCCGCGCTTTATATTCTCCTTTCAGAGTTTTAATTGTTTTAATGTTTGAAACTAAATCTATGCTTTGGATTTCCTCCATCATAAATTTTGGAACATTGAATTTATCGAGGTGGTGCTCAAATTTTTCCGCAAGTTCCCATCCTTCAATTGTATCAAAACCCAGATAGTTTTCTATTTCAAGATAATTAACCGGTTGCCCGCCAAGGGTTGATGTATCAATTATTGCAACATCTACATTTCCTCTTTTTGCATATAATGCGGCTGAAATTCCCGCAGGTCCTCCCCCTAAAACTATTAAATCAAATATTTTTTCACTCAATTTTATC
>CAQTPN010000123.1 GCA_948888345.1 uncultured bacterium
TGTGTACTTTTCTTATTTTTTGATATAATTTAACTTATGGATAATATAGAAACAGATGAACTTCTTGATAATGCTCTTGAATTAATAAATAATGAACAGTTTGAAGATGCTTATGAGATTTTAAAAAAAGCCTCTAAGCTTGAACCGGATAATATTGAAGTATTGAAAAATCTGGGACTTACATTAATTAACCTTCAAGATTTTGTTGAAGCAAAAAAAACATTTATTGCCGTTACAAAAAAAGACCCCGAAAATGCCAATGCTTGGTATTATCTTGGAAGTATTCAAGAAAAGCTTGATGAATTTAATGAAGCCCTCATCTCTCATAAAAAAGTTATTGAATTAAGACCGCAATATATTGATGCTTATAAAGCACTTGGCGTACTGTATTTAAAAACCGGACGCTTTGATGAGCTTATTCAAACAATTGAAAAAGCACTTGAAGTTGAAACAGGCGATTATCAGCTTTATTACATAATTTCATCTGCTTATATGGCAAAAAAAGAGGATGACCTTGCGCTTAAATACCTTGAAGAGGCTCATAAATTAAATCCTGAACATATTCAAATTTTGAATAATATAAGCACATGCCACATTGCCAAAGGAGAATATGATTTAGCGGAAGAAAGCCTGAAAAAAGCATATGAGCTTGATAAAACAAATCCTTCTACAAATTATAATCTGGGCTCTTTATACCAGCTGAAAGGCAAGTTTGAAGATGCTTTTACCTGCTTTAATACCGCATACATTAAAGAACCCTCTTCCGTTTTCCTGTCATCCCTTGCATACTGCGCAATTCAGGCAGGCAAATGGGAAACTGCATGTAATCTGTATAAAAGTTTAACCGCCATACACCCTGAAAAATTCAATTTCAAAATGAATTATCTTAATTGCTGCATACAAACCGGTAAATATAAAGAGGGGCTTGATATAGCGCAAAAACTTATAAAATTAAATCCAAAATCCGTTGATATACAGAAAAAACTTGCATATCTTTACAGGCTTACAAAAAAACCTCAAGAAGCTGTTCAAATTCTTGAAAAGCTCTTAAAAAGAGGCAAAATAGATTTTGAAATATGCTACAACCTTGCAATTTCTTATGTAAATATGAATGAATTGGAACTTGGAAAAGAAAACCTTAAAAAATGTATTTCTTTGGAACCGGAAAACCCTGTTGCAAGAAAAGATTTAGGAATTATTTATCTAAGGATGAACTATGTTGACTGGGCACTTGATGAATTTCAAACCGCGCTTAATTTAGAACCTGATAATCCTGAGCATTATCTAAATTTAGCTGTTGCTCTAAATAAAACTCAAGAATTTGAAAAAGCTGATGAATACTATAAAAAGGCTGTTAAACTTGAGCCAGATAATCCTGCATATCTTGCACATTACGGAGAAAACCTTTTAGTTTCAGGCAAAAAAGATAAGGCAAAAGAAATTTTATTAAGGGCAATACAACACCCGAATGCAAACTATAAGGTAAAATTTACGCTCGCAAAACTTTATTTTGATGAAAAAAATTATAAGACATCTTATGAATTATTAACGGATATAAAAGATTCCGTAAATAACCCCGAAATTTTAAGCCTAATGGCGCAAAATCTTATGAAATTAAAAGATTATCAAGGGGCGGCAGGCATTTTTAAAAAGCTTAAAGAAAACTACCCTGATAATCACATCTTGCTTTGCGATTTAGCAAAATGTGAAATAAAAATGGGGGAATACGATAAAGCAAAAGAAAATATTAAAAATGCCTTAATGATATTCCCCGAATTTGAATACGGTCTGAAGCTTTTAAAAGAATTGGAAAATACGGAAACTGACTAGAATATTGCAAAAGAAAGGGAGCGTGAGGTTACAAAACACGCTCCATTAGAAAAGTTGTTCATCTAAAAATTAATTACCTGTTACGGAATTCCATCTGATTTTTAGAAAACCGTCAGCACCTGCTCCGCCGTATCCTGCCGTCTTATTTGCTGTATTTATTCCGCCTCCGCCGCCTCCTGCTCCGCCGTATTTTGCGGTTGTAATTTCATAGTTCATAGCAGCAGAACCGTTTTCAGTGCCGGAATTACAATTGTTCCCCGCATTTACTTCCATTCCGCCGCATCCGCCCTTATACCCCGTTACGGTATTTCCGCCTCCTCCGCCAGATACACCTTTATTGTCCATACCGCCGTTCACTCCTTTAGCTGTAAGCGGAGCTGTTAGTTCTTTATAATCTTTTGAAGTATGGTCAGGATAATTCCCGCCCGCGCCGCCTGCGCCGCCCTTTTGAGCATTGCCGTCAAATTCTCCGCTTCTTCCGCCCAAACCTCCTTTGAAATAATATACTTTTTCTTTTGTTGAAATAATTGTATCTTTACCGTCTGCTCCGTTTGAATTTACTCCGCCGCCGCCCCCGCCTGCGCCGATTATTACGTTCACAACAGATTTTGCCCTTACCGGTATTATGAGCATATCTGAATTATTGCTTTCATCATTAAACCCGATACTGCCTCCGGCACCGCCCCCGCCGCCCGGAGATGCCATAGAATAGGTTATAGATATTAAAGAAGCACCTCCAAATCCGCCTTTTTTACAATAGGAAGAATTTTTATACCCCCTCTGGCACGAACCGCCGCTGCCGCCCGCGCCATACACAATTCCATTTCTACCATCAGGTGCATCATAATTTGAAGCCTCTGTTCCGCCTCCGCCTGCGCCTCCTCCTATAGTTGTTCCTTCAAGCCCGTCAGGGTTAGCCGTTGCAAATTCGCAGGTGCCTCCTGCAGAGCATGACGGGCTGCCTGCCGGCGTTTGCCCGCCGTTTAAAGAAGAGGAAGCATTTTTACCCCCTGCACCGCCCTTTGCAAAATATGTCCCGATTAAATTTCCGTTTGAATCTTTATGATATAAATAAGTTGTGCCGCCATCCTTGTTTGAAGAAGCGGGGTCGCCCTTTTTCCCCAATGCCAGCTGTAATATATCGTTTGGGGAAACATTTATTTTATATGTAAATTTAGAAGCACTGGCACCCCCGCCGCCTGAATAAGGAAACCAATCCTGTAATTCTCTTACACAAATAACACTTTTAGCCCTTGATACTGATATATCGGCAGTTTGAAACTTGTCCCTGTAATGCTCCCAGTAATTAAATGCAATCCTGCCTTGAAGCCATACTTCCATAGGATAACAATGGTTATTATCTGAACCGTAACACTGTTGCGGCAAACCGCACCTTTCAAGACCAAAAGGGTTTTCACCATCATTAGCCCTAAGGCAAAGATTTAATCCCTTTGACCCCATATAATCAGATTTTGTATCATAAATTCTTTGCATCTCGGTTTCGGTTAAAAGTCTTGCCGGCTCTTTAAATATTCCGCCATAGAACGGCCAATCTATACCGCACCAGTATGAGGCACCGTTATATTTACAAACACCCCTTTCATAACAGGAAGAGCCTGTGCAGTAATCATTCTTCACACTGCGCCAGCAGCAATTATCGCTCGTGCAAGATTCACCTGCAGCAACAGATTGCACCGTATATACCGTTTTTGGCGGTACACCGTTATGTACACATAAATCCCTGCTGCTGTCTGCGGCTGACGGAATTCTGTTTGTTCCGCTCTCGCAGGCATCAGAACCTGTTGAGGCAGCGGCATTCCCGCCAGCACCGCCTGCACCCGTTAATGTAAACGATATTTCATAAACCCCTTTTGGAACTAAAAAAGTTTTGCTGTCAGTATATGTTTCAGTATAAGTTTTATACGAAGCACCTCCGCCGCCGCCCCCTCCGCCTGAGGCCTGCACTTTAATGTTTTCAACCCCCGAAGGTACTTCAAAAGCATATGTTCCGGGGTTTGCATATATCGCAACACCATCATCCAGAGTTTTTTCCTGTTCATAATTAACCACTTCGGTTTTTCTTGTCATTACAGGGGCAAGGGCTGTCATCAACAATGACACTACAAGAAGTGCCATCAGCATTTCCACAAGAGAAAATGCGGCCGTCATTGCAAAGGTGTAAAACGGCTGTAATCCTTTCTTGTCATTGCGAGGGAGGACTTGGCCGACCGCGGCAATCCACCATTTATTCTTTCTTCTTTTTTGTTTCACCTTATTACCGAATTTCACTTTATTTCTGGATTGCTTCGCTGCGCTCGCAATGACAATATCAGATTCTGCCATTGCAAAGGAGCCTCCGGCCGGCTGCGGCAATCCGGCATCCTTTAGACAGTCGGGTATTGCCCGCTCGGGCGATGTTTTTGCCATATTTCCATGGTGCGATAAACTGTATAAATTCCAAATTTTATAAATCATACTTCACTCCTTAATAAGATGTTTTCGTATTTAAAATACGAATTACTAATCAATATTAACACTAGAATTAAATTATGACAAGTTATAAAAACAAGGCTAAAAGTATAATTTCAAAAAAACTTAAAGAACACAGGGAAGCATCAGGCATTTCCCAGATTAATTTAAGTGTAAAGATACATAAAAGCTCTGAATATATTTCAAGAATAGAGCGGGGGGTTATGCTTCCCGGGGTGGAGGTTTTATATGAAATTGCAGACGTCTTAAATATTGACCCGTGTTGTTTAATTTCAAATAAATAATATAAAAATATCCGGCTTAAAATAAAAGCCGGATATTTTTTATAATTCTAAACTCTTCTTATTTTACAACAAACCTGTAAACCTTAAATTCGGCAGGTTTTAAAATATGGAAAGTTATCATATTTTCAATATTATTTAATAATTTCTTTTCAACAAACTGGCATTTGTTCATCTCATCATAGTCAAATTCAAAGAACGAAACAAGAACCCTGTTTCCAAGCTTAATCTCACTTCCTTCAATAGTTTTACCTTTTACAACCTGCATGCTTGATGTTCCGTCAGGATTTTGAACACACATTTTTTCTGTAGGATTTTGACAATTGGCCACAATAAGAAAATTGCCTTCGCCGGATAAAATTTCCCATATTGAAAGTCCGTTCTTTGTTTCTTGAACAAGCTGTGCCTTACCGTTTAAAATAACGGATGAATTTTGCGTAAAATAATTTATAGCATTGAATTTTTCATAGAAATTCCAATCCTTATTTCTCTTCATTGAAACTTCATTTCCAATAATGTATTCAATGCCTGTTTTTGTAAAGCTTTCATCCCCGTCTATATATAAAGAAGGTCTGTTTGCATTTTTGCCGCCGGGTAAAAATTTATATTTGAACCATTTAAATAAAGCACCGTCTGCACCCAATTGCCCCGGGTACTGGTCTATCGCTTCAAATTCACCGTCTTGATTGTTATAAGTTTTTAAAATGGAAAGCGGATTTATCATACCGTTTTTAACATTGTATTTTTCAAGTGCTTCATTATCTTTAATAATTTGAGCCGGAGTTTTTGTATTTTGAGATACAATGTCATTTCCCCATAATAAATCAAATCCCATGCCTATATGATATTCTCTGTAAAAATCATCCCACAGCATATATTCTGCTAAACATGCAAAATAG
>CAQTPN010000124.1 GCA_948888345.1 uncultured bacterium
TATTTCAAAAGAAAGGAAATAATTTTATGAGTTTTGATTTGCTGTTAGGTTTAAGTATGTTATAATTGTATAAATTAAATGTATGTATGAATTAATGTTTTGATTTGCTGTTAGGTTTAAGTATGTTATAATAAACGATGGCAAAATGTATAGATAAAGATTGTTTTGATTTGCTGTTAGGTTTAAGTATGTTATAATAGTGCTGGACCACTATTACGACAGGTACGTGTTTTGATTTGCTGTTAGGTTTAAGTATGTTATAATAACAAGTGCGCCAACCCCTGTAGCCCCCATGTTTTGATTTGCTGTTAGGTTTAAGTATGTTATAATCGGCACGACAGAGTGTCTCAAGATTTAGCTGTTTTGATTTGCTGTTAGGTTTAAGTATGTTATAATAAGACCTGATTGAAGCGGGCGCGATTAGTTTTGATTTGCTGTTAGGTTTAAGTATGTTATAATAGGATATACAAATTAAATAAACAATGATATAATAAAAGCAGAATTATAATATACTTAAGCTTAACAGCCCAATCAGAATTGACATGAGAATAGATAGTACCTCCGGCATTGCTGCGTAAAATCTCATTCTCAAAACCCTTTAAAAAAACAAAATTCAATAAAAATACAGACAGCAATAAAATTCCTGTCTCAAAATGTTTTAAAGGATGGTTTAAAAATTTAATTTCCACACATGACATTTTACTACAAAATTACCAGAATGTCATTTGTTTTGGTGCATTTTCACCACACTTTTTCTTATATTTTGATTTTCTGTAACCTGATTTTTCAATACAGGTCGCAAGGCTCCATTGTCTGTCTGTAATATAAAAAACAGATATTGTTCCTGTGGATGGAGCAATGAGTTTTATATTTCTTATATGAATTTCTGTTTTGTCATAATTAACGCAGGAACGTACATATATTGAATTTTGCAGCATAAAATATCCAAGATTTAAAAGCTCTTTTCTAAAACGGCTCGCCTGCCGCATTTGCTCTTTTTCTGCAACAGGCAAATCAAAACACACGATAATCCATCCCATCCGATATTTACTCCGCATTCTCTCTGTTCCTGTGTTTATCAATATACAGATATTGTTCTTCAAGCACAGGTAAAAATACCTTTGAACAATCAAAATTCAAATAGGCATCTGCAACTTTTTCAATGTAAATATCAATGGTATCAATAATTTTATAGCTTATATTATTAATTTTTAACCTGTAATTTTTAATACAATCAGCAATATATAAAGCCCAGGCTTTAAAATCTTCAAATTCATAAGCTTCGTCAAATTCAAGCGTAAATTTATAAAAATAATAATCAATAAAGGGACGATAAGGCTCCATTAAATCGTAAACAAGAGGAGTACTTTTATATTTTCCTTTATGATGAATTCCAAGCCCCGTTATCATTCCATGGATTATTAAAGAACGGTGAATAAGAGAATTTATGAGCGCATAACCGTAATTTAAGCACCCGTTTTCAAAAGTTTCAGCTCCTTTATGTTCCCTTTTTAAAGATGACCTGAAAAATCTGAAATAATTTTGCCAATAATACCTTGCAATGTTGGCTTCATCCATAAGCGGTCTGTTTATAAGTTTATAAAGATTGTGCCCTTCAATATTCATTAAATCAAGGTTTTTAGCCTGGTTTAAAACCTTGCATTTCAAAATTTCCTTCCACAAATCTCTTTCAAATTCTTCATTTTGGGCAATTTGATTATAAAAAACCTTTTGGCGTACAATCCGCTCTAATGGCAGGCTTAGGCCCACAGGTTTATATTTATCATTACAATGAAGAATAATAACATCGCTTTCTAATAATTTTGCAAGACAGCTGTTTGAAAATGATACCCCAAATGTTGCAATAACAAGTGCTTTGATATCATCAAGTGCTATCATTTTTGTATCACTATTTTTAAATTCACAAAACAACAGACCTCTGTCTGTCGATAAGCGGCAATTAGGGGTTGTGATATGGAGAATATGATATGTCATATTTTATTTTACGATAATATTTTATCAGGCTTTAGGCTTATAAAACTTTGCTTTTACAAGAGTTGGAGCACTTGTCAAAATTTCTATACCATTATTATTTTCTATTTTTACATCACCTTTAGACATTATCGTCCTTAGTTTAAATATTCCCGCAGGAACAGTTTCTCTAACAGGCTTTATTTTAACATTTCCTTCTTCATCTTGAAAACTGCGGTAAACACTAGCTTCAAAATCATTCGGAATATTAATTAAGCAGCCTGAATAAAACATCATACCCTTATTGTAGAGGGTGCATCCTATTTTTTGAAGATTTTCCTTCACTTCATCTGTTTTGATATTTGAATATACAGGCATAACCTTAACATTTCCTTTTTCATTAAAATATAAAATTTGCCCCTTATGGCCCTTGGAGTGCTTAAACTGATGTTTCACACCTTTTGTGCCAAAATCAGCATATTCACCAATTCTTTCTCTCCCGTTCCCATCTTTTTCAAGTGCACCTTCAGATACAATTATCATAACTTTTTTCACTCTTGTTTTCTTTTTTGGATGAACATAATTTTCAAGCATCAAAGTCCAATCTTTAGAATTCATGCCGGCTTCCAATTTTTCAAGCAAATCGTTTTTTATAATTTCATCCACAATTGAATTTATTTTTGCCGCTTTTTGTTCAATACTTGAAATAGCAACCCTGTTTGTAATGTATGACTTATCACCATAAGTTCTAAGCCCGTATATCGTTTCAAGCGGCAGAGTATTTCCTTTAAAAGGTTTTTTGTGCGCATAAGGATATGGAATAATGCCTTCTATAATTTCCTTAATATACGCAGGATTAAACCCTTCAATTACTTCATCATTTTTTTCTTTATTATATTTAAAATCTCTTGAATAGCTGATACAAATAGCATCAAGCGCGTGATGCTTATCATTTTGCCTGTTTTTCTTAATATCATCTCCTAAAAGTTTATTTAGGCCGTATTTTTTCCTTATTGCAGAAGTTGAAGCACCGTTATTTACAAAAATATGCCTTTTTTCTCCCTCAACCTGCAAACCCCAGCCAAAAACACATGCTGCAATTTGCTGCGCAACACGTGCTATATGGCTTGTTTCAACCAGTCCGTTATAGCTTTCAATCAATAGAACACAATCTTCAGGCTTATTTGTTAAAAGTTCAAACTTCTTTTGGCCGAGTGATGGTCTTAAACTATTCACCCTTGATGTATATTCGGCCCAGTTTTCTTCATCACAGGAAAGCCATTCATAAGGCGTTCTTCCGCCCTTTTGCTGATTTTGTTCCCTATAACACAAAACTTTATTATACAGAGCATCATTTCCTCCCATTGTTCTTGGGAAAATATGGTCAATTTCACATTTATCAAAATCTGCAATTCCGATAGTGCAGCCTGAATAGATACATTTTCCGCTCTGCAGCCTTAGAAGTTTTAATTTTTCAAAATTTGCAGCAGAAAGATTGCCTGCCTCTTTCAGTTCTTTTCTTATTTTTTCATTTTCTTTTTCGTTATTCTTCATCAATTGCTCGGCCTTTTTAGCCTTGATACTTCCGTATAAAGAATTATCTCCTTCACGTATAAATTCAAAAATAACTTCATCAGGCTTACCGTATTTTTTAAATAAGTCTATAAGTAAATCTCTGAAAATTTGAAGTCTGTTTCTTACAATAGGATTTGTAATATTACCTATTATAATATCTGTCTTTTCCCTATCAGAACCTGCATCTTTTGCATTTTCATCCCTGTTATCAGGAATATAGAGATTATCCCAGTTGCCTATCCTTGATAACATTAATTTTACTTCTTCTTCCGTTATTCCGTTTAAAGTTCCGGCCGGGTCTAAATATTGTTCTATATCCATTGTTTCAGGATATTTTACACCGTTTAAAATTATATCTATAATAATGCGGGCAGCACGCCTGCAAAAAGAAGAACGCCCTGAAATATTGGCCTTTAATGGGTCAAATCTATTTAATATTTTTTCATCTATTGCTTTGGATATTTCATCGCAGGTAATTGTTGTATCAAGTTTACCATCGCGTTTTTTAACCTTTTCAAGCCAATTTTCATATATAAGACTGATTTGAGCAGGATTTAAAATTATTTTTCTGCCTGAAAGTGTTGTAATTCTTAAATTTTTTAACTTCATTAATAAAACAAGTGAAACATTTTCAATGGTATCAGCCGAACATACATTTCTTTTAGGCAAAAGTTTGCATTTTGATATTATTCTGTTATCAAACCTTGGAATTTTTTGTCCCAAAACCCCTTGCCAGTCTTGAATTTTTCCCATATTCTTTTGAAATTCTGGATTTTTATAAGAGCCGTAAGCTTCCTTATATTCGCCGTATAAAAATTCTTCCACACTTATTTTATCAAGTGCCGGCAGTTGTTTTTTAGCATTAATAAAAAGCGTTTTTAATTCAGCCTCCACCATTTTTCTTGGTGTTACATAGGCTGTACATCTTACCTTATTTCCATTTGGAATTTTCTTAAAGCTTTCCGGTTCATTCTCTTCCCATAGTCCAAACCTTAGAGCATCATAATAACAGGGAAATTTATAACAATCCGATTTTATAAGCTCTTCGCCATCTTCTTCCGTGTATTTTTTTACAAGTTCCAGATTTTCTTTATCATCATCGGTTAAAGCAGCTTTCCAGGCAATTTCCGCATCGTAACCCCTATTTTGAAATGCGCTGTGAAGTGCCTTATAAATCTGCCACTCTTCAAGTTTTTTATTTTGCAAAAGCGCAATTCTTAAAAGGCAGGAAGTATAGATATTATCCTCATTTTTAGACGGAAATTCTTTTTTAAAAAGAGGACTTTCCTTTTCAAGCGGAGTTAAGCCGCATTTAGTCCATAATTCATTAAAATATTTTTCTCTTGCTCTGTGCGAATTAAGAGTTCTTAAAACTCTTCTTCTTGCTCTATCGGTGCCTGCTTCTGCGTAATCTTTATCTATAATAATTGAATCTGCTGTCTTTATTTCATTATCTTCCCTGACACAAAAGCCTATGCTTGCTTTCCCTAAATCAAAAGCGAAAACCCTCTTTTTCATTAAATTCTTCCTTTAAAATCTTTATGACAATTATAACATGGATTTAAATTTTATAGCTTTTACATTCTTGCCCGGAGGCCGGAAAAGTGGGATAATTTAGAGATAAAGTTATAAAAGAGGAATGATATGGAACATTTATTAGATATTGCAATTGCATTTATAATAATATTTGGTGCAGTAGGATTATACGCAAAAAAACTTGCAGAGAAGAACAAAAAACAATAAATTAGCGGGGGACGGGGCTTTTCTTGGATTATTGCGGACTCACAGGTTTCAACAACCTGTTCGCAAAGTGCGTTCGTTTCACTGCCATGCACCGCAAAATCCGCCGAACCCTTTTAGGCGGGTTCTCGCAATTTTATATCCCGAAAAATATAGCGGGGGACGGGGCTCGAACCCGCGGCGTCAACCTTGGGAAGGTTGCATTCT
>CAQTPN010000125.1:0-4328 GCA_948888345.1 uncultured bacterium
TATAATAATAGTAATAAATAAAAAGTATTTAATTTGAGGATTTTACATTATGAAGAAAATTGCAATAACACTTTGCATTTTGGGCGGTTTAGGACTTACTTCGGGCGCATTTGCTTATATGCATTCTGAAGATATGTCAACAGTTCCGCAAATTCGAGCTGAAGGCTTTTCTAAAGAAATGAGCAAAGTTACGGATGTTGTAAGATATAATCATTCTAAAGGCACTGTAGACACATATTATAACCTTGACCCTTATTCTGATTGTGACGGCAGTGATAAATTAAAATGGTATACTTACATCAAAAGATGGTTTGACCCCGCTCAAGAAGATGAACGCTTCGGCAGACACGAAGTTAACTTCAGCAACAAATGGGGCGGTATGGAAGGCGAAGCTCCTGCCGTTGTGTCTAAAAAAGTGAAAGAAGCTAAAGGCGAAGTAGATGATGTTGATGTTCAACAGGTTGTGGATGATACGCCGAGCCTTGAAGATGAAATTGATTCTCTCTAATTTTATTTGAGTATTATAAGAAACGCTCTTTGAACTATTTCAAGGGGCGTTTTTTGGATTTATATATAAGTTTACACTAAAACTATCTAAAATCGTCACCCTGAACTCGTTTCAGGGTCTTATTGATACAAGATGCTGAAACGAGTTCAGGGTGACTGTTCGGGATTAATTTAGTGTAAACCGGTATATCAAATTCCGTTTTGTATATGCAGTTTAACATTAAGTTTTGTTAATTTTACGGGATATTTCTTTCAGTTTTTATGCCCCTATGCCGATATACCTTCTATAAAATATCCGATTATTTAAGGAGCATAAAAATGGAATCCAGATTTAATTCAGGAAGGCTTAATCAAGAGCAAAAACAACTGGCGGAATTTACGAAAACTGATACCGATAGGACTGCAAGCCGTGCTGCAAGGATTGCAAGCAATGCCTTGTCGGACCTTTTTAACGCTTTTAATACAGAAAAAACAACACATGAGGCAAAAGTTGAAACTAATAATCTATGGAGCGGTGAAGCGGCAAAACCTGCAAATGGATTACATACACAACAAGCAACGGCAAATCTTTTTGATGCCGAGCCTGCTCCAAAAGAAGAAGCAACCCTGACAGGACACCGTATTTTAGCTGATACGGGAATCGCAATCGGCAAGTTTGCCGATATATCAAAAGAGCCTTTGGAACGCCTGGCTGAATTAGGGCAGGCGGCAGCAAATGCCAGAACAACCAATCATACTATAGAAAATACCAAAACAGAAACTCCGGCTGCTGCAGATACTGTGCAGACTGCAGATAAAACGGAAGAAACAAAGAAAAAAGAAGATAAAAAGACAGAAACAGCAAAAGAAAATAAGAAACATGCAAAGCTGGAAAAAGAAAGGACATCTAAAGACGGCGACACCACAACAACGGTACGCACCTATAAAGACGGCACAAAAGAAAAGGTTGTTCAAACAGGTGATAAAACAACAACCATTACTTATGATAAAAACGGCAAACGTGTAAGCAAGAGCGTAACCGAGGGTACGGGCGAAACTGCCAAAAAAACAGACGTTGAATACAAAAATGGTGTTGTAAATAAGAAAACTGTTGTAAACGGCGATAAAACGAGCGTTGTAAACTATAATAAAAAAGGAATCCGCACGGATAAAACTGTAGTAAACGGTGATAAGACAAGTGTTACAAACTATAATAAAGAAGGAAAGCCCACAGATAAAACCGTAACACAGGGCGAGGGCGATAATAAAGTAGTTGCCACGGCAAAATATGATACCGTTACGGGAAATGTTACAGCAAGAACCAAAGAAGGGGTTGTAGGCGGAAATAATGTTTCTGTTGCAAAAGAATATGACCCGAAAACCGGTAAAATATCAAATAAAACAACTACTACGACAACTCCTGCCGGTATTGAATCAAAAGAAAATACAACCTATGAATACGATGCGGACGGCAATTTAACCAAAAGAGCCATGACGGATAATTACGGCCATGTTACTACAACAGCATACAGTGATTATAAAAAACAGGAAGACGGCACAATTACAAGAAATAATGTAACTACAATTACCACTTCTACGGGTAATCCCATAGGCGAGCCTGTTTATAAGGAACAGACACTGAATGCTGCGGGTAAGATATTGCAATCAAACTGGTTCTTTGATGCCGAGCATAACAATAAAAGAAAAGAAGTCGGCTATGAATATGATGCCGATAATGTGAAAACCGGCGTACAGTCTGTAAGTTATGATGAAGAAGGCAACAAAACTAGAGAAGTTACCCAGACAAACTTTAATAAAACTCTTGCAGGAACAAGCTATGATTCCGAAGGGTATGTGTATACAACAGCTTTGGACGGCACATTGCAAAAAACCGTTATAAAACAAAACAGAATGAAATATTTTGACGGCTCAACATTTATAAAAAATGCCGATGAGGCTGCCGCAAAGGATGACGATAAAAAAGAAGAAACAGCAGAAGTGAAATAATAAGTTAAGATAAAAATTTAAGGCCGCAGGAATAAGCTCTTGCGGCCTTTTTATTATATAAGATTATTTATAAGGTTAATAAGCGGGGCTGAAAGGAAAAATCCCGCTATAAGAAGTACTGATGCAACAGATAAAATAAATATATAAATATTTGTTCTGTTGAATATTAATTTTTTCTTATAAATTTTAAGATTATCAGGCTTTTGGAACATAATAAAGATAATTTTAAAATAATAATATACGGCAAGAACACTTGCAAAAGCCCCAAAAAGAAGCGGATACACGGCCCAGATGCCGCACCTTAAAATGTTTGCAAAAAGATAAAATTTAGCGGTAAATCCGGTCATTGCAGGTAAACCGGCAGAAGATAACAGGCATATTGTAAAAATTGTTGCAAAAAACGGACTTATATAGGATATACCTTTGATAGAGCCTAAATTTTCATCTATATAAAGTTTCTTTGAGCCATAAGATGTTTCATATTTTGAAACATCTTCCTTTAGTGTATATTTTCTTAAATTTCGTACTATAAGCATAAAACCTGCCCATAGGCCGAAATTTGAAATTAAATATACAATAAGGAAAAATATTGCAGCTGTTATGGAACTTTTTGTAAAAAATGCCGTACCAAGAAATACATATCCTAAATTTGCAAGGGATGCCGAAGCTAAAAAATCTTTAATATCGCCATCTTTTTTTACAATGCGCAATGCCAAAAGGTTCCCGAGAACAAGGGTTATAACGGCGCACAGAATGAGGGTAAAATTTAAAATACTGCCGAAGCATCCTAATGTGCAGGCTGTTTTTATTAAAGCTACGGCACCTGCAAGCTCTGTAACGGATGATATAAAAAGGCCTGCCGCATAGTTTGAACCTTTGAAAACATCCATAACCCAGATATAAAAAGGATATGCACCAATTTTAAATGTGAGTGCCAGAAAGAATAAAATATCTCCCACATTTAAAAGAGGAGAAGCGGGAAGGATTTTATTTATCATCATTGTGTTAATGTCTGAAAAATTTAACGTGCCGAGGTTCATATAGATATAGCTCATCCCGAGCAATAAAAAACAGCTTGAAATCCCGTTTATTGCAAAGTATTTGACCCCTGCTTCAAGTGAATTTTTTTCTCTGTCCTTTTTATTATAAAAGGAAGATATTAAGAAATATAAAGAAACGGATAAAATTTCAACCGATAAAAACATTGTGATTAAATCGCCGCAAATGCAGATTCCGTATCCGCCAAGAACCGCAAAAAGAAATAAGGATGTAAAATTTGAAATTTTTCTGTTTAATTTTTTTACAAATCCGAAAGATAACAGGGAGGCAATTAGTGCCGATATTGTTATTAAGAATTTAAAAAATAAATTCAGGGGGGTTATATTTATTGAGCCGTAAAGAAAATTTAAATTATAATCTGCAAAAGGGATAAAATTAGCGAATATATCAAGGCTTGTAAGTTTTAAAAAGCTTGATAAAAACGGAGCAAATGCAAGAAGCATCAAACTTAAAGTCGTGTTTAAAAACCTTAAATGCCATTTTGGTGCAAGGTTTTTTGCAAAAAATCCGATAAATACTGATAAAAGTATTCCTAAAATCAAGATAAAATCAGATATAAAATATGTGAAATTTGTGTTCATTTTAAGTTGTGCTCCTTAAAAGATATTTTCTAAAATTGTATTTATGGTGAAGTTTGAAAACGATGCTGTATTATCTATGATTCCCATCGGATATACACCGAAAATTATTACTGCAAGCGCAAGCAGAGCAAGGATTGCAGTTTGATGATTTGATAATTTTATTTCACCAAAATCGTATTCAATAAGGCCGAAGAA
>CAQTPN010000125.1:4338-5458 GCA_948888345.1 uncultured bacterium
CCTTAAAACATAGGCCGCAGATAGGATAATAACAAGTGCCGAAAGGATTACGGCAGGCTGGATGAGGTTTGCCATAAAAAAGCCCTTTTCAATCAGGGGAGAAGAAAAACCCCCCATAAGTGATAAAAATTCCCCGCTAAAACCCATTGTAAAAGGAACTGCAATATATGAAGCGCATAAAACCATCATTAAACCTGTGATTTCAGGGATATGGTTTGAAATTCCGCCCAAAAGTTCAAGTTTTCTTGTTTTGAATTTTGAATGAATGACACCCTGCCCCATAAACAACCCTGCTGAAATAAGGCCGTGGGCTATCATATAAAATATTGCTCCGTTAAGGCCGAATTCCGTAAAAGAGCAAATACCGATTAAAATTATTCCTGCATGGGCTATTGTAGAATATGAAATGATTTTTTTAATATCGTTTTGAGAGATGGCACAGTATGATGCAAATACAGCCCCGATGGCACCAAGAAAGATGAGAGACGGTGCCATAAGTTGAAAAATCTCATAAAACATCTGCAAATTAATCCTGATAAGTCCGTATGCAGAGGTTTTCAATAAAATTCCCGCAAGCACCATGGAAACAGGGGCCGGAGCTTCTGTAAGAGCATCTTTTAACCAGATATGGAAGGGAAAAACCGGCAGTTTTATAATAAATGCGGCCAAAAATCCGATGCATACTGTAAGCTGAAGCACTATAGGGAAATTTACGGCATTTTTTATTAATTCTTCAAAATTTAATAAGATTTTTGAATCAATTCCGTAAGCATAAATCAGTGCTATTGAAACAAGCATCAGGGCGGAGCCTGTAAAGGTAAAAATAACATATTTTGCAGCACTTTTTTTGGCTGCATTGCCGCCCCACATTGAAATTAAGAAATATACAGGAATTAATTCCAACCCCCAGAATATGAAAAATGTAAATAAATCATTTGCGGCAAAAATTCCTGTTGTTATCCCTTGCAGAATAAGCATCAGGGAGTAATAAAACTTATATTTGGTTTTTATCATTGTTTTTGATGCCATAAGGGCTAAAAACATTACAAAAGAGCTAAACAGACACATCAACCCCGATAAATTATCAAGCCCGAAAGATAAACTTGCATTAAGGTTTGGA
>CAQTPN010000126.1:0-1524 GCA_948888345.1 uncultured bacterium
CGAGATTCTGAGAGGTGACTGGAGTTCAGACGTGTGCTCTTCCGATCTTACATCTGTTGAAAACAAGGAAAAAAAGACCGAAATTATTGAAAATATTGAGGAAGAAGATATAAATCCTCTTGAAAACAGAACCCTGCTTGATTCTCAAAAAAATCAGGAACTTAATCAGGATAAAATTAATACCGTAAATAGTCTTTTTTCTTAAAAAATTAAAACAAGATGACCGTAGAATTTTTCATGCAAAAATGTATAGAGCAGGCAAAAAAATCAGGGAAAGATATCCCTGTAGGTGCTGCTGTGGTAAAAAACGGGGAAATTATATCAGCTTCTCATAATAAAAAAGAGCTTCTTTGTGAGGTATCCGCCCATGCAGAAATTCTTGCATTAAATGAGGCCTCAAAAAAGCTTAACAGCTGGCGGCTTTTGGATTGTGATTTATATGTAACACTTGAGCCGTGCCCTATGTGCGCATGGGCTATTTTAAATTCGGGAATTAAAAATGTTTATTTTGGTGCAAGCGATACAAAATACGGAGCTTTTGGGGGTGCTTTAAATCTTTGCCGGTATAATGGCTTTAAAACTAAAATTTTTGGCGGTATTATGGAAAAAGAATGCGAAGAATTATTGACAGATTATTTTAAAAGTATAAGAAAATGATAACACTTGATAAAAAAACCGTAAAAGAAGAGCTGGATAGGCTTTGTGCAAGATATGAAACATCTGATTTTATAAAAGATGACCCTGTACAGTTTATTCATCTTTTTAAAAAACCTGAAGATATTGAAATTGCAGGTTTTATTTCTGCACTTTTTGCATTCGGCAAACGGGAAATGTTTATAAAAAAGCTTTTTTCACTGTTTAATTTAATGGAAATGCGCCCTTATGAATTTGTTTTAAATTTTGACAAGCAAGCCTATGTTTCAGATTTTAACTATAGATTTATAAAGCCTGATGATTTGATACTGTTTTTTGATATTCTAAAAAAACTCTACTCTAAAGATAAAATGACCCTTGAAGAGCTTTTTGCAAAAGGCTTTGAAACTCATTTGAGCGGGCAGAATAAGGTATATTGTGCACTTCAATATGTTTGTGATTATTTTTATAATACAGATTCTAAAATTGAAGCAGGTTATAAGTTCATGCTCTCAAATCCTAAAAATAAAGGTGCAATGAAACGAATGAATATGTTTTTAAGATGGATGATAAGAAAAAATTCGCCTGTAGATATAGGTATCTGGAGCTTTTTAGCCCCGTCAGAACTTTTGATTCCGTTAGATGTTCATGTTGGCAATATTTCGCGTTCAGCGGGTTTATTAAATAGGAAGCAGAATGATTTTAAAGCTGTTATTGAATTGACGGATATTTTAAAAGAATTTGACCCGGATGACCCTGTAAAATACGATTTTGCTCTCTTTGGCTATGGTGTAAACAATATAAAATAAAACACAGACCAAAAATAGTTCTTTAATAAAATTGTAAAAACCCTTTTTTGTATTAAAATTGTATTGCATAGGGAATTATGCT
>CAQTPN010000126.1:1534-5449 GCA_948888345.1 uncultured bacterium
TATTCAATTGTAATAATAGGTTCGGGTGCCGCAGGTCTTTATATGGCTTTATGTGCACAGAAAAAATGCCGCACAAAAGACGGTATACTTGTTATTACAAAATCAAAACTTGATGAATGCAATTCTGCTCTGGCACAGGGCGGAATAGTATCCGTTATGCCTGAAATTAATAAAAATGATAATGTAACTTCCCATATTATGGATACTATTAAGGCAGGATGCGGGCTTAATGATTTTAATGTTGTAAAATTCATTTCGGAAAATTCATCTTTTGTAATAAATGACCTGATAAATTTAGGGGTGGAATTTGATAAAAAAGAGGACGGCAATCTTTCTTTTACTCTTGAAGCGGCCCATTCTATGCCGAGAATTCTTCATGCAGGCGGCGACTATACAGGTAAAATGATTGAAAACAGGCTTGCTTACCTTGTAAAAAAATCTGATTCCATTGAAGTTTATGAAAATTCAATGGCGGTTGAGCTTTTATGTGATAATAAAAAATCTTGCCGCGGGGTTTTAATCTATAACCCGGCCCTTGATACTTATGAAGCAGTATATTCTAATGCAGTAATTCTTGCAACGGGCGGTATCGGACAGATTTATGAATATACAACCAATCCTTCCGTAGCAACTGCAGACGGTATCGCTTTAGCCAGCCTTGCGGGGGCTGAAGTATCAGATATGGAATTTGTTCAATTCCACCCGACGGCATTAAGTGTCTCATATTTTGGTGAAAAGCCCAAAAATATGCCCCTTGTGTCAGAGGCTGTGCGCGGTGAAGGAGCAAAGCTTTTAAATATCAATAAAGAGCCTTTTATGGAAAAATACCATCCTAAGGCGGAGCTTGCGCCAAGGGATGTTGTTGCCCGCTCTATTTTTAACGAGATGGAAATTCATAAATCAAGAAATGTTTTTCTTGATATCACGCCTATTGGCTTAGAACGTTTTAAAAACAGATTTCCGGCTATTACAAACATCTGTAATGAGGCAAATATCGATTTAAGCCCGGGCTTAATTCCGGTATCCCCTGCCGCACACTATTTTATGGGCGGCGTTAAAGTAAATTCTAATATGGAAACAACTATTGAAAACCTTTATGCTATAGGTGAAGTTTCAAGAACAGGGCTGCACGGAGCTAACCGGCTTGCTTCAAATTCCCTTTTGGAATGCGTTGTGTGTGCGTATAAACTTGCTGATGTATTATCGGCAAGAAGCCTTGATGCACCAAAAAGTTTTGATACCGGTGTAAAAACCATCCTTGAAGAGTATGAAGCCAATCTTGCAAATGAAATCCTTGAAACAGGTATATTGAGGAGAATGCTAAAGAAAGCAATGTGGCAGCATGCAGGCATTGTCAGAACTCGAGACGGGCTTAATAATGCATTCCGTGTTATTGAAGATATAAAGCTAATTTCAAGAAATTCAAGAGTATGTTCAACAAAAGAGGGATATGAGCTTAGAAATTCTATTATAGCGGCACAATTAATAGTTGAAGCGGCTCTTGCGCGTGAAAATTCAATAGGTGCGCATTTTAGAGAAGATGCACCGGAGCCGCCAAGGGTATCAAGTGCAGCAAAAAATATTTCCGCTATAAAAATATAACCGGATAAATTTTTAAAAAGAGAGGATAAAAATGGCAAAATTTTTATTGAATGATTTTATGATATATGACCATATTGTGTCTGCACTTAAGGAAGATGTAGGCTATGGTGATATTTCAACTGATTTTATCACTGCAGATATTGATAAAGATAAAAAATTTGAAATTCTCCTCAAAACAAGAGAAGAAGGCGTTTTATGCGGATGCGACCCGTTCCGCCTTGTGTTTGAAATTTTAGCAAAAGATGATGTTAAAATTAAATTTTATAAAGAAGATGGCGATAAAATCACCCCTGATGAACCTGTTGCAAAAATTACAGGTTTTCCGAGATATATTTTAACGGGTGAAAGGCTTTCGTTAAACTATATTCAAAGAATGTCCGGTATTGCAACTTTCACAAAGAAATTTCAGGACATAGCATCTCCTTATGGTGTGAAAGTGGTTGATACAAGGAAAAATACGCCGAATTTCAGGCTTTTTGAGAAATATGCCGTAAAAGTCGGCGGAGGACATTTACACAGATTTAATCTCTGCGATTGCGTTATGCTGAAAGATAATCATATTGCACTTATGGGCGGCTCAATAGAAACTGCCGTAAAAAAAGTGCGGGATAATATTTCTCATGCTCATAAGATTGAAGTTGAGTGCGATACGATAGAGCAGGTTAAAAAGTGTCTGAATGCCGGTGTTGATATTATAATGCTTGATAATATGAACCCCTCTCAAATTAAAGAATGCACCGCCCTTATTAATAAACGTGCTATTGTTGAGATTAGCGGAAGTGTTAATCTGAATAACCTTGAAGAGCTTGCAAAATCAGGTGCTGATATAATTTCAACCAGTGCTATTGTAGCAAAAGCCCCAACTCTGGATTTAGCCTTTGATTATGCCGGCTAGCCTGTTTTAATAGAGTGCACCTGTGTAAAAAATTATTTATCAATTTTTTCTTTTAATTTGTATGCTGCGGTGAGTAGCGGGTCAATTGTTGAAGAAAATGCCGGAGAATAGGTTAAATCAAGGTGTAAAAATTCCTGTACGGTTAAATTGGCCCGTAGTGCTGATGTTACGGTATATATTCGTTTATCTGCATCGCCAACTCCGACAGCCTGTGCCCCTAAAAGTTCTCCCGTCCTTTTATCTGCTATAAGTTTTACCGTGATACTGTTTGAATCCGGCATATATCCTGCCTTATCGCGTTTTGTAACAGTTGCCGTTATTGGTTCTATATTTGCATGCTGCGAAAAAATCTTTGCCTTTGTTTCTGTAAGACCTGTCGTAGACATTGAAAAATCAAAATAGCTGGTCACAGCAGAGCCTAATATGCCGTCAAATGCTTCATATACGCCGTTTGCATCAGTATTTGTATTAATGCCGACAACTCTCCCCTGCTTATTTGCAATTGTACCGAGTGCTGCATACATTGGTTTTTTGGTTATAAGACAGGTTTCTTCGGTGCAATCTCCCGCAGCCCAGATATGTTCAATATTTGTCCTCATCCTGTTATCGGTTTTAATTCCGCCGGTGATACCGATTTCTATTCCTGCTTCACGTGCAAGTTCAACATTTGGAACCACTCCTGCCGCTATAACGCAAAAATCGGCGTGTAAGGTCTTTCCGTTCCTTGTAATTGCACCGGTAAATTCTTTTATCCCGGTAAATTCTATAATTTCATCATCCATTATAAAATTTACCTGCTTGCCGTCCCTTTTTAAGATATAGTCTTTAATCAGGGTGCTTATTTCAGGGTCAAACTGGCTCATTATCTCATGTCCTCTTTCGACCACTGTTACGTTTAAACCGTTTTTTACAAATGCTTCCAAAACCTCAATTGCAATATACCCTCCGCCTAAAATTATTGCATTTTTTGATTTTTCCATCTTTTCTTTTATTTTTATGCCGTCTTCTAAAACCTTAAGATGAAAAATGTTTTCCAGATTTGCATTTTTAATCTTTGGCGTATATGGAATAGAACCTATGCATAAAACAAGTTCATCATAATTAACCTTTTTAATCTCAAAAGCTCCGTTTGTCATTGTATTAAAAATTACAGTTTTTTCTCCGGGCAGAATTTGTGTGCATTTGTGGTTTAAGAATACTTCTATTTCCTGTTTTTTAAAATCTTCAGGTGTTCTTATTATTAAATTTTGAAAAGAAGGTACTGAGCCCTTGATATAATATGGCATTCCGCAGGCAGAATATGATACCATATTTTCCATAGTATAAAGCTCAATCTTATTTTCAGGATTTACCCTTTTTGCCTTTGCTGCCGTTTTTGGGCCGGCGGCACACCCTCCTATAATAACAATTTTTTTCAT
>CAQTPN010000127.1 GCA_948888345.1 uncultured bacterium
TCGGAGGTAACGGGGGAGACGGGTTTGTGATACTGGAGTATAAGAGTGTACAGTAGAAGACAAATTTTTTAACGATGAACAACTTTTCAGGGGCGTGTGCAGTAACCTTCACGCCCCTTTTTTTTACATTAAATATGTTGCAGTTTATTATTCCGGTATTACACTACACTTGTCATTGCGAGAGAACGGCAGTGAGCGTGGCAATCCAGTATTTTATGGTTTCCAATATATCTTTCTGGATTGCTTCGCTTTGCTCGCAATGACAGGAAGGGAAGTGGATTACTGTGCTCCCGTGGATTGCCACGCTCCCGTTGGTCGCTCGCAATGACAGAATACAAACCGTCATCCTGAACTTGTTTCAGGATCCATTGAACAAATAGATGATGGAAGAAAGCTGAGTTCAGCATGACGGTTTTACTCAAAATCAAATAAATCTTTAACTTTTACACCAAGAATATCAGCAATAACTTTAAGCTTCGTAACTGTTATATCTGTTTTTGCTATTTCTACAAGCCCGACCATAGAACGTGAAATATCTTTACAATCAAAGTCATCTTGTTTTAAGCCTTTTTCTAATCTCATCTTTTTTAGATGTTTTCCTAATTTTTGTAAATATCTCTTGTTCATTTTTAAATTGTCAGTTATACTAACATTATATTCAAATAGTAGCACTGACAAAAATAGAGCAGGAAGCAGGATGAGTAAGGATTTTGAGGGATTGTACGAAAATGCTGAGGATATTTTAAACACAAGCAGAATTATTCATGATATCTGCAAAAATGATGATGGAATGGTAACTGTGAAAATACGTCCGCTGGCGGAATTAATACACAATAAAGCAGATAAAATATGTATTGAAATTATGAATTTGGAAAAATAGGGCTATTTTCAGACAAATGGATGCTGAAACAAGTTCAGCATGACGGGATCAGCTTAGTTCAGCATGACGGACAGCAAAATATTAGACAGGACAATATTTTATACCCTGATAAGTGTTGCGCTCCCAGAGGATGCGGTCAATTTTATTCATTGTTTCAAATTTATTCCTTGCCCATAATGGTGCTATCAAAGAGGCAGAAAGGCCGCTTCCGCCGACACGGTGAATGGTGGTATGCGGGGGCATAATCTCAATTATGTCACACACAAGCGAACAGTATTCATCCTCAGAAAGCAGGGGAAGAGGATTTTTAGCATAAAGCCTTGCAAGGGGTGTATTTTCAAGCACAGTAAGCGCGTGAATTTTTATGCCGTCAACTTCAAGATTTGATAAAATTCTTGCAGTTTTAAGCATATCCTGCGGAGTTTCTTCTGGAAGGCCTAAAATAATATGCACGCAAACTTTTATACCTTTTTTCTTTGCTTCAAGATAAGCTTTTTCAAAGGTTTTATAGTCATGACCACGATTTATAAGCTTTAAAGTTTTATTATGGGCGGATTGCAGGCCTAATTCAAGCCAGGGATTTTTATAAGAGGAAATTAAATCCAATTTTTCATCATCCAGACAATCAGGGCGCGTACCTATTGAAATTCCAACCACTCTGTCATCACAAAAAGCTTCGTCATAGGTTTTTTGAAGAACATCAAGAGGCGCATAGGTATTTGAAAAGGCCTGAAAATAAGCCAGAAAAACCTCGGCCTTAAATCTTTTAGGAAGGTTTTCGATGGCTGTTTTTACCTGTTCTTTTATTGAAAGACGGGAGGAATGCGCCATAGAAAAGCTTCCGGAGTCATCACAAAATATGCACCCGCCTGATGATATTGTACCATCGCGGTTCGGGCATGAAAAACCGGCATCAAGAGTTAATTTATAAACTTTTTTGCCGAATTTATCCTTTAAATAATTACTAAAAGTATAGTAACGTTTGGTATTTGGCCCTAATTTGGTAAAATCCTGATTATTCTTGAACTTCATCATCTTGACTTGGCGGATAAATATAGTGTTCACCGCATTTGGGGCAAACAACTTCCTGCTGTTTATCGTCATTTAATACAACAACTTCAAAAAGCTCTCTGCAGCTGGAATTTAAACATCTGATAGCCCATGTGGGTCTTACTATTCTTGCCATATCAAAATCCTTTTTTATAAACTCAAATACAAACCCATTTTATAATATATAAATAAAAATGGCAATAAAAGGAAATTTAAAAGTTATGTTATAATATAAAAACAAAAAGCAAAAAGAGTAGAAAATTTTTAGGAAAAAGATATGAAAATTTTAATTTCAAACGATGATGGAATAACAGCTTTAGGAATAAAAGCTTTAATGACAAGGCTAAGCAAGGAACATGATGTCTATGTTGTGGCACCTGACAGAGAAAGAAGTGCCGCAGGACATTCCTTAACATTGCATACGCCAATCAGGGTTGAAGAACTTGAATCTAAATTTGGTGCAAAAAGGGTATTTGTAACATCAGGAACGCCCGGGGATTGCGTTAAATTAGGCTTGATTGAACTTTTAGGGCAGGATGAAAAGCCGGATTTAGTAATTTCAGGAATAAATCACGGGCCTAATCTGGGAATAGATATTTTATATTCAGGTACCGTAAGCTGCGCTATGGAAGGGGCTATGCTTAATTATCCAAGTATGGCGGTGAGCCTTGCCAGCATGAGCTGCGACCCTGTTTATTTTGATGTAACGGCTGATTTTATTGCAAAATTTTTACCAAAAATTGAAAAGATTAAGTTTCCCGAAAAAACTATTTTAAATGTAAATACTCCGGCACTTGAAGAAACGGATATCGCAGGGGTTGAGATTACAAAACTCGGCTCTAAAATGTTTACGGATGAATATGAAAAAAGAGTTGACCCCAGAGGCAAAGTTTATTACTGGATGGCGGGGGAATTAACCACAAAACACGAAGAAGACGGAACCGATATAAGTGCTGTTCGTGCAAACAGAATTTCAATTACGCCGATTACATTTGAGATGACTCATAAGGCAATTATGGCAGAATTGGAAAGAGAATTTTGCAAAGACGGAATTTGCGATTGGTACGGATACGGAGCAAATCAAAAGGATTAAAGGTTAGGTCTTGTATAAATTATTGAGATGTATTAAAATATAGATACGGGCAAAACAAGGAAGCAGTTTGCAGACTGCTATACCTTAGCCTTAGAGGTCAATGGCATCTAACTTTTTTGTTGGATGCCATTTATTATTACAATTAAAATTAAAAGAATTAAAAATAAACTCAAATTAAATTCATTCATAATAACTCCTCCTTTCCTTAAACTTTCGGCTTGAGGCCAATGTAATTTTGTTGTTGCCGAAGTTTTAGAAGAGGTTAAGGCTCCTTGCCTGCCCGTATTTATATTTCAATGTTCTAAATATAATTCAAGTTTTATTATACAGCAGATATTTTTGTTATAAAATTAATGTAGGCTAAAAAGAGGACTTTTAAGGAATTTTTATGAAAAAAAGAGCATATATAAGCGTTTTTGATAAAACAGGAATAGTAGAATTTACTAAAAAGCTTATAAAATCAGGATTTGAAATAGTTTCAACGGGTGGAACTTACGATTTACTAGCTCAGAATGGAATTAAAGCTATAGAAAGTGCTGACATAACAGGTTTTAGAGAATTAATAAACGGGAAAGTAAAATCACTACATCCTAAAATTTTTGCAGGGATTTTAGCAAACAAAGAAGAGCGGGAAGGCCTTATAAAAGAAGAGATTCAGCCATTTGACCTCGTGTGTGTTAATTTATATCCTTTTGAAAATTACAGAGGAAAAGATGCTGATATTGAAACATTAATTAAAAATATTGATATAGGCGGGGTTGCACTGCTTCGTGCAGGGGCAAAAAATTATGAAAATGTAACTGTAATATCAGGAGCGGAAGATTATGATATCGATTTAGAAAATATTGATATCAAAACAAGGGAAAAGCTTGCAGTAAAAGCTTTTAGAGTAACTTCAAAATATGATTATATGATATCTGATGAGCTTTCAAAAAGATTTTCTACCAAAGAAGAAAACGGAATGGAAGAATCTGAAGAATTTTATCTAGAGAAGATTAAAGACTTAAGATATGGCGAAAATCCGCACCAGATAGCAGCTTTATATAATTATGACAAAGTTGTTGACTATGAATTTTTAAACGGGAAAGAATTCTCATACAATAATATAATTGATGCAACTGCAGCTTTGAATATTGCGGCAGAATTTTATGATGTAAATGCAGCCGTAATTATTAAGCACACAAACCCCTGCGGCGTTGCGCTCGGAAAGACCCTGAAAGAAGCGTGGGAAAAGGCCTTAGATTGTGACCCGCTAAGTGCATTTGGCGGAATTGTGGCATTTAGCGGGAAAATTGATTTAGAAATCGCAAAAATGCTGAGTGCCATGTTTTTAGAGGTAGTTATTGCACCGGATTTTACAACTGATGCGGTTGAAGAGCTTAAACGAAAGAAAAATTTAAGGGTAGTAAAATTAAATACGCCTTTGGCCGAGTATTTAAAATTTACACAAAAAGAGGTGCGTTTAACGCCTTTTGGTGCGCTTGTGCAGGAAAAAGATTCTAAAGAATTAGACCCTGAAACGTTTAAAACCGTATCAAAAGAAAAACCTACTCAAGAGATGATTGAAGATATGGTTTTTGCCTATAAGGTTGCAAAACATTTAAAATCAAATGCAATAGTAATAGCAAAAGATTTAAGAACTCTTGGACTATGCGGAGGACAAACAAGCAGGGTAGGAGCGGTTGAAATTGCATTAAAACGCGTTTGTGACAGCGCAAAAGGTGCTGTACTTGCAAGTGACGGATTTTTCCCTGCAATTGACAATATTGAGGTTGCCGCACAAGAGAGAATTGCGGGAATAATTCAACCCGGAGGAAGCATAAAAGACTCTGAGGTTATCAAGGCGGTTGATAAATTTGGCCTTGTAATGGTAACAACGGGTATCAGACATTTTAGACACTAAGGAAAATTTATGACAGAAGAATTAACGGCAAATAAAAAAGCAATATTTGGACTTTCAATGGGGCATTTTATGGTAGATTTATACGCATCTGCTCTAATCCCCCTGTATCCTATGCTAACATCAAATTTAGGAATAAAATTATCAACAATAAGCTTAATTATAGCACTCGGACACCTTTGTTCTTCAATGATGCAGCCATTATTCGGATTTTTTGCAGATAGAATGCGGCATAGAACTTTTATGGTATGGGGGCTTATTATGGGGGCGGTTTTCATACCTTTAACCGCAGCATCAAAAGATGTATTTAGTATGAGTATCTGCCTTCTGGTTGGTATGTGCGGAAATGCGCTCTTTCACCCGCAAGTTACAAGCTTAGTAAATACATTTAATTTTAATAACCCTAATTTATCAAAATATATGGGAGCCTTTATGGGGCTTGGAACAATAGGATACGCACTCGGGCCTGCTATGTCATCATCTAAGATCGGAAGAGCGTCGTGTAGGGAAAGAGTGTAG
>CAQTPN010000128.1 GCA_948888345.1 uncultured bacterium
ATCTCAGCAAAAACAGATGTATCGTACGCTTGAGGGTGTTATTGTTAATAACTATATAAAAGATAATGATAAGATGGAATCCGTTAATATGGACGATATCTGTAATTCTCTTGTTATTCCCGATACTTTTAACAGAGGTGTTTATTATACGCCCGCGACAGAAAAAGAAAAGAAAAAAGAGGATAAATCTTCAATTTTAAGAAGCGCATTTCCTGTTATTGCAACTTCTATTGCCCTTGCGGGCGGTATTTTAGGGCTTACTGCCGTTATGAAAAAGTCTGCCGCATCTTTAAATGACCCTAAACTTTTAAGAAATGAAAGATTGCCCAATCTCGGTATGAATATGAATATCAAACAGGAACATGAATTTGGTACTTATATGGCACTTAGAAACCCTAATAAGAAAACAATCCTTGCAATGATTGGTATTTTTATTATGAGCGGACTTTCTCTTATCGGGAAAAATCTTGTAGATGGCGTTCAAGAAATCTGGCTCAAGAAAAAGGAGGCTGATGCTAATAAAAAACTGCAGGAAGGTTTAATTGATATTGAAACGCGTGCCTTTGCGGGAAAACTTGATGTTATAAGAGAAGAGCTTGTAGATAAGGCAAATTATTTTAAAGAAGCTCTCGGTTCCATTCCTGAAAAAAGTCCGGCATCTGCTCCTTCGTACTCTCCGGTGCAAAATATTAGCAAAAATCCTTTTATGGGCTTTTTAAGCTTCAAGGGTACAAATAATGAAACTGAAAATCCGGCTAATCAGAAAAAAGAAAAGACTGATTGGAAAAATTCTCCCCTTGTGCTTGGTTTAATTACTGCAGGCACCCTTGCTGCCGGAGTTTTAATGGGAAGAAAAATGTTCAAAAACTTTGTTGCGGCAGACAGTGAGGTTAGAAAATATGTAAACAGTGAAACTCAGGCTATTGAACAAAAAATTCAAGCTCTATCCGATAGAATAAAAACCGCCTCAAATAAAGAAGAAGCAGCAGGTGATTTAAACAGTCTTAAAAATCTGCTTCAGGTAAAAAGGGCTGATTCTGTTGAAACCAGAGAAGTCTTGAGTAAATTTGGTTTTCTGAATGAAAAAGATATTAATGATGCGACCGGTGAAGTAATGACCGGTATAAAATCAATTTACGGGGATGCACCTGAAACTCTTGGCGGTAAAGTTGGCGAGATACAATATTACTGCTATCTTGATGAAACAAGGGGCCATGTTTATAACTGGATAATGAATCCTGAAAATCCTTTTACGGGTTTAATCGTCCTTGCACTGGGCACGGTGAATGCTGCGGGGTATTCAATCAGAAAAGCTATTGAAGGCGTTAAAGAAGCTGCTGTTATTCAAGAGAACAAAAATACTGAGAAAGAATTACAGGAAAGACTTATTGATACTGAAATCAGAAACTTTAAATCTAAAAAACAGAGTGCAATTGAGCCTCTTATGGAAGAATTTAATACAAAATTAAATTCAGGCTCCGCAAGCAAGGAAGAATTAAAGAATATGGCAGATAATATTCTTCTTGAAATTAAAAACGGCCCGCCGTTTGTATATTCATAAAGGTAACAGTTCAATATTATGGCAGTAAATTTTAATCCGCAAATTATGATAAATGTAAAAACTTTGGGCACCGGTTTAAAAAAACCCGATGTCTCAAGGAACTACTGCCTTTATGACCGAAAAAAAGTTGACTTCCTTGCATTAAAAAAGAATGAGAGCCTTCCTTATATTGAAGAATATCTTAAAAAATCAAATGATGAAAACGGGATTATTGAAGCACTTTTTGTAATAGATAAAATAGCCGATAATCTGAATTCAGAAGCTCCAAATGGCGCAAAAGAGCTGGATAAAATTTACCCTTCTCTTGCACGGTTCAATGATTCCGATTCTCCTGAAATTCAGGTTTTATTGTCGGGAATTTACAGAAAAATTCTTGTGCCGGATGCGTTTGGTCCTTTATGTTCTATGTTAAATAAGCAAATTAATCATCCGAATTCAAGATATTTTGACCCGAAAGAAGAAACAGGAGGGGCAATTTTAGAATATATAAGAGCTTATAGTGCGGGATATATCTATACTCCTTCCCTTCAAAAGCCCATATCTAATGTAATAGGTGTTGCTTAATTTTATTTTTAAACTATTATTTTTATGTACTGAATTAATTTTAAATTTGAAAGAAAAAGATTATGAAAAATAAAGCATTTACTATGATAGAAGTAATGATGGCTCTTGTTGTTGTATCCATCATGCTGGCTGTGCTTGCGCCTACAATTACCACCTCTAAAATAAATACGGGTGGTGCTGATGTCAAAGTCATAGACACTACTCCTGTTGGTGTTATTGTTGCATGGTGGGGTACAAATTACCCTGAAGGCTGGCTTCCTGTAAGCGGGCAAATTATAGAAGCACCCGAATATGAAGCCTTAAGAAATGCGCTGGGCGGTATTAATATTCTTCCGAATTTAAATGAATCTGTTAATCCTGATAGTTCTACTACATGGATAATTAAAGCGATAAAAAAATAATTATATTTTATCTCTTTTTTCAATTTCATCCAGAGCTTCTTTGCCTGCAAGGTTTTCAAGAATAATGCGGCTTAGATTGTATTCTGACTGCGCTTTTTTTGCGGTATTTTGAGCATTTCTGTAGAATGTATCTGCAACAATCAGCTGTTCTTTTGTGGTTGTACTGTTTGCCTGCATAGTATTATAAATTTTTCTTCTGTTTTCAAGATTTTGTAATGAAAGTTTCAAAAGTTCTTTTTGGCTTCTGTAATTCATATAATTGTTTAAAAGATTTTTTTGAAGCTCGTCAATTTTTTTGACAAGAAGCACCATATCGGCATCATTTACCTTTGTAAATTTATAATTAGCCTCTTTATCGCCTGTTGTAAAAGCATTTAAAAGCCCGCCGCCGATAAGGGCCCCGCTTGCCATATAAGGATTGGCTGAAAGTGCTGTTCCTGCAATGCTTGAAAAACTTGCAATCGGTTTTAATACTCTTTTTATGGCACTTTCATTCGGTTTGTTTTCATCAGGATTTGAAAGCTTGTATATTGCATATTTTATTGTTTCGCTTTTTTGAATGGCACTATTGTAGAGTATACTTAAATCCGAAAGGATTTCGGGTGATTCTGTATCCATTTCATCGGTCACATCTTTTGATATCATTTTTAAGCTTAAATCAGCATAGGTTAAAGATTTTTCCTGATTATTCACACTTGCTGTTTCAAGCTTTTTTTTCTTATTCTCGTTTTTTTTAATTTTCGCTTGAATTTCTTTCTTGTTCTCTATTGTATCCCCTACACCAAGCCTGCCTGAATACTGTGCCGGAGCAAAGTTTTCATATGTTACGGCACAATTTGCGCAGTTTAAATTAAATATTATATAGCAAAATATTATTAATATTCTTATCTTTTTCATTGTTTGTTTACTTTTATTTCTTTTTTCGAAAAATCTATATCATCAGGGTCAACATTCAGTGTACTTAAATCGTAAACGGCCACGTTTAAATTATCTACAGTTTCTTTTCCTGCAAGCCTTTGAAGTTTTAAATAATATCTTTTTGCTTCCTGCTTCAGTCTGAATTCTTCAATTTGTTTTTCTTCCCATCTTGCGCTTGATACCGTTATTTCAAGCATATCATTGTTTTGAATTGCATTTGAATAGTTTTTATTCAACAAAATAAGCTCTGCTCTTGTGTCTTTTAAGCTTTGAAGGGTATGCTTGTAGCAGTAATATGTAGTAACGATTTCACTCTGCAAATCTTCAATCAATCCTGCAAGTTCAATAATTTCAGTATCCGTTAGTGGAGATTCCTGTAATATTTTGGTATTCTTTTTATTTAAAAGATTATGTGCAAGCCTTGCTGATGCAAAAGAAGCAGATTGCACTCCGTAATTCATACCCATAAATGATGGCAGCATAGCGGCACCGCTTATTATTGCTCCCATGCTCTTTGCAAGCAGTGATGAGTGCACCCGTCTTTCTTCTTCGGGGATAGCAAGCTTTTGGAGGGTAAATTTGATTAAAGGATTACTGTTAACGGTTCCTTCCCAAATTTTTTCCAAATCCTCCATGTCGGCTTCCTGCTGTTTGTTTACAATAATTTGTGCACTTTGTGTATCATTTACAAACAAACTTCCTTTTAAAGTTTTAATTTGATTATCCAGCTCCAATTCATGTTTTTCGACATTTTGAAGCAAAATTTCATCACAAAAAGCGCACTCAGGCAGAAATACCCCCATCAAAAGTATTATTACCACAAGTCTTTTTAACATAATAACGTTATATCACAAAAGATTATTGAAGCCCAATTTTTTAATTAATATTCAAAATCACTGTTTGAGCCGCCTTCTTCTTCATCTTGAAGGGAAGAAAGGTCATAGTTGTATGTGGAATCGAAGTCTTCAGGTAGTTTTTCACTGTCAGGCCAGATTGTACCTTCATCAAAACGGCATGCACTTAAATTTTCGCTTGTTGCAAAGTCTGAATCTGTTAATTCCGCTTCGCATAATACGCATCCGGCCATATCTGCTTCATTAAAATTACAAAAATTTAATGAAGCGTAGCTGAAATTTGTACCGTTTAAGATACAGTTTGAAAAATTACATTCTTCTATTTTACATCTTGAAAAATCCGCACTTGTAAGGTCGCAGTTTGAAAAATCAACATTTATAATTGAAGATTCCGTAAAATTAGCACCGGAAAAATCAATGTTTGATAAATCAGCATCAGCTAAATCAGAAAGTGAAAGTTCAGCTTCGCTTAAGTCTAATTCTTCGGCTGCCTTTGATTTCTTAAATTCTTCGGGGTCTTTTAATAATAATTCAATCCATTCTTCTTTAGAAGTGCTCATTTATTTTTTCCTTATAAATTTCTATAACAGTTTAAATTATAATATTTGTTTGGGGTACATTTTATTTTGCCATACTTTTTATCTAATGTGAAGAGGGAAAACTAATTTTCTTTAATAATTTCTGTTTCAATAGCCAAAAGCACGGCCTGAACTCTGTTTTCAACGTTAAGTTTTTTATAGATGCTATTTAAATGTGTTTTAATTGTAACCTCTTTTACAAAAAGCTTTTCTGCAATATCGGCATTTGTTGCACCTGCGCTTACCATTTTTAAGATTTCAAGTTCTCTTTGTGTTAATTTGCCTATATTTTCAATTGCTTCCATATTGGCGGTGTTTTTGTTTTCATTCTTTTTGTTCCATCTTGAGCGTCTTATAAGGGCTTCAATTCTGGCTAAAAGGTTTGGAAGAATAAAAGGTTTTACAATATAATCGTCCGCCCCTATTTTTAATCCTGAAATCTGTTTGTAATCTTCATCAACCGCTGTCAGCATAATAACGGGAATTGTGTTAAAGTTTTTATTTTCCCTGATTCTTTTGAGGGTTTCCCATCCGTCCATCTTTGGCATCATAAT
>CAQTPN010000129.1 GCA_948888345.1 uncultured bacterium
GGAATTTATTAAAGGTTTTTCAAAATATCTGCCCGAATGGCTCTATAATCCGCCTATATGGCTCATTCAAGACTATACAACAGCTTCGCACCATCTTGCAAAAGAGGGGCTGAATCCTGATTTAATTATTCCTCACATTGGAAGTATTCCGGTATGTTTCAGCCTCCCCGGGGTATTGTTTACAATTGTTGTAGCTTCAATATTAATAAGGGGGATAAAAGAAAGTGCCGCAATGACAGGAATTCTCGTTTTTATAAAACTCGGCGTTATAGCACTTTTTGTAATAACGGGAGCATTTTATGTAAGGCCTGAACACTGGACTCCTTTTGCTCCAAACGGTATAAACGGAATTTTTGTCGGTGCATTTTTAATATTTTTTGCCTACTTAGGGTTTGATGCAATATCAACAGCCGCAGAAGAAACAAAAAATCCTCAAAAAAACCTTCCCATAGGAATTATAGGCTCCCTTGCAACCTGTACCATAGTTTATATCTTAACAGCCCTTGTTTTAATCGGCATAAACCCCATAAATGAAATTAATCTGCAGGCACCTTTGGCTCATGCAATAAGCTCTGTAGGGCAGAATTGGATAGCAGGATTAATTTCAATCGGTGCTCTTGCGGGGCTTACCTCTGTTTTAATGGTAATGATGCTTGCGGGAACAAGAATTTTATATGCTATGAGCAGAGATGGCTTTTTACCGAGAATTTTGCAGACACTGCATCCTAAATTTAAAACGCCTTATATTGTAACAGTTCTTGCTGCCGTAATCTGTATAATAGGTTCAACGTTTTTAAATATTTCAACTGCAGCAGAACTCTGCAATTTTGGTACATTTACATCATTTATTATTGTATGCGTTGCAGTCTTGATTTTAAGAAAAACAGACCCCGATAGAAAACGCCCCTTTAGAGTGCCTTTCTCTCCGTGGTTTCCCTTGATGGGCATATTTTGCTGCGGAGGATTAATGATTTATTCAATGCGATTTTTAACAGCCTCAAAAGTCCTTTTCCCGATATGGATAGCTTTAGGAATAATATTTTATTTTATATATGGATACAAAGAACAAAGAAAGATTGAAAAAGAATAGTGGAAAATAATACAAAAAATACTTTTCAAAACAGTGCGCTTAAAAGCTTTACAAAAAACCTTTTTAAGAAAAAAACACCTGATGAAATAATGGCAAATGCCAAAAAGGTAAATCTTAAAAGAACCTTAAATGCATTTGACCTTATTATGCTTGGAATAGGTGCCGTTATAGGTTCCGGAATTTTTACAATTGTGGGTGTTGCAATGGTGGGCGAACAGTCAGGATACGGCGCGGGCCCTGCTGTTATTATTTCTATGATAATTGCGATGTTTGCATCCCTTTTTTCAATTCTTTGCTATTCCGAATTTACCTCAATGGTGCCTGTTGCAGGAACAACCTATACTTACACTTACGTTACAATGGGTGAATTTTTAGCATGGATTGTAGGCTGGATTTTGATGCTTGAATATGCAATAGGAAACGTTACAATGGCAAGCTCCTGGACAGGATATTTTATGGAGCTTTTGAGAGGCTTTTCAAGATATCTCCCCGAATGGCTCTATAATCCGCCTGTATGGCTTATAAATGATTATAAAACGGCACTTTCAGTATATTCCGATATGGGGCTTGACCCTGCACTTGAAATACCGAAAATATTCGGGATAATTCCATTTTGCATTAATCTGCCTGCAATTTTGCTGCTTTTCATTATAACCGTAATTCTTGTTCAAGGAATTAAAGAAAGCACAAAAACTGCAACTATTTTAGTATTTATAAAACTTGCCGTAATATTTTTATTTATTTTTACAGGCATGTTTTATGTAGCCCCTGAAAACTGGGTGCCCTTTGCACCTGGAGGCATGAAAGGAATACTATCCGGCGCATTTTTGATATTCTTCGCCTATGTTGGAGTTGATGCCGTATCAAGTGCCGCAGAAGAAACAAAAGACCCGCAGAAAAACCTCCCTATAGGTCTTTTGGGAACACTTATAGCATGTACAGTTATTTATATTGCAACCGCCCTTGTATTATCAGGCATGGTAGCAACAGAAAACATTAATACTCTTGCACCGATTGCAGCTGCTATGAATTCAATAGGGCTTAAAAAAGTCGGTGGAATAATTGCAGCAGGTGCACTTGCAGGAATAACGTCCGTAATTTTAGTATTCCAGCTTGGTACTGCAAGAATTTTATACGCCATGGGAAGAGACGGCTTTTTCCCGAAATCATTCCAGAAAATTCACAAAAAACACGGCACTCCGCACGTTGTAACATGGGTATCAGGCATACTTGTCATAATTGGTGCAATATTTATGGATTTAAATATATCTGCAGAACTTTGCAACTTCGGCACATTCACAAACTTTATGGTAATCTGCATTGCAGTTTTAATTTTAAGAAAAACCGACCCAAACAGAGAAAGACCTTTTAAGGTGCCCTTTGTGCCGCTATTTCCAATTTTAGGCATTCTTCTTTGCGGCGGAATAATGGTTCACGGGTTTATGACCCTTGGAATTTCAGCCGTATTGTTTCCCCTGTGGATAATTATCGGCATGGTGATTTATTTTGCATACGGATATAAAAAACAAAGAAAGCTTGAAAATAACAGTGAAAAGTAATTTTATAAAAAATCTTTTAAAGAAAAAAACACCGGATGAAATAATTGAAACGGCAAAAAATTCTGAACTTAAAAAAACCTTAAATGCCTTTGACCTTATTATGCTTGGAATAGGTGCCGTTATCGGAACAGGGATTTTTACAATTATAGGAATAGCAATGGTAGGCGAACAAAACAGCCCCGGAGCAGGTCCTGCCGTTATTATTTCAATGATTATTGCAATGTTTGCGTGTCTTTTTTCAGCACTCTGCTATTCGGAATTTGCCTCAATGATACCTGCCGCAGGCTCCGCCTATACGTATACCTATGTTACAATGGGTGAATTTATGGCGTGGATTATAGGCTGGATTTTGATGCTTGAATATGCAATAAGCAATATTACTGTTGCCTGTTCATGGACAGGATATTTTATGGAATTATTAAAAGGCTTTTCACATATTCTGCCCGCCTGGCTTGTGAATCCGCCTGTCTGGATAATTAACGATTACAGAACGGCAGTTTCCGTTTATACAGAAGCAGGTTTGGACCCTGCGGCTGAAATCCCTAAATTGTTCGGCATAATGCCGTTTTGTATAAATCTTCCCGCAATATTGCTTGTTTTAATAATAACAATACTTTTAATTCAAGGTATAAAAGAAAGTACAAAAGCTGCAACAATCCTTGTTTTTGTAAAATTATTTGTTATTTTATTATTTATTTTTGCGGGCGCATTTTATGTGGCCCCCGAAAACTGGGTTCCGTTCTCACCAAACGGAATAAAAGGCGTATTATCAGGTGCATTTTTGATATTCTTCGCCTATGTTGGAGTTGATGCCGTATCAAGTGCCGCAGAAGAAACAAAAAATCCTCAAAGAAGCCTTCCTATAGGAATTATCGGAACTCTTGTTGTATGCACGATAGTATACACGGGAACCGCTCTTGTATTATCCGGTATGGTTCCGCTTGATAAAATCAATGTGCTTGCGCCGATAACTGCCGCCATGAACTCGGCAGGACTTTATAAAATAGGCGGACTCATTGCAGTGGGCGCACTTGCAGGATTAACTTCCGTACTTTTAGTATATCAATTAGGCACAACAAGAATTTTATTTGCAATGGCAAGGGACGGCTTTTTCCCGAAATCATTTCAAAAAATTCACAAAAAACACGGCACTCCGCACGTTGTAACATGGGCCGCAGGAATTATCGTTATCATAGGTACCCTGTTTATGGATTTAAAAATTTCAGCCGAACTTTGCGATTTTGGTACATTTGCAAACTTTATGATAATTTGTATCGCGGTTTTAATTTTAAGAAAAACCGACCCGAACAGAGAAAGGCCCTTTAAAGTGCCTTTTGTGCCGCTATTTCCTATTTTAGGAATAATTCTTTGCGGCGGTCTTATGGTGCATGGATTTATGACCCTTGGAGTTTCAGCAATTTTATTCCCTCTTTGGATACTTTTAGGTGCAGCTATCTATTTTGCATACGGCTATCAAAATCACAGAAAGATTGAAAAAGAAAAAATGCCGTCTATAAAAGATTAACGGCATTTTATCATACTCTCAACTCTTAATATCATTTGCTAACTTTTCATCTTTACAAGTGCGTTAACAACATTAGGGTCCCATTTAACAGCACTTTCCTGTTTTAAAATTTCAAGTGCCTCTGCATTAGAAAGTGCAGCCCTGTGCGGTCTTTCTTCAGTTAATGCACAATATGCATCTGCAACCGCTATAATTCTTGACCCGAAAGGTATTGAAAATCCGCCCAATCCTTCAGGTTTACCAAGTCCGTCCCAGCGTTCTTTTTGATAATGAATATAAGGCACAACTTCAGACATAAAGTTTATATTCATCAATAAGCTTACACCTGCATTAGGATGCTCTTGAAGCTTATCCCATTCTTCTTTCGAAAGTTTTCCTTTTTTATCAAAAAGCTGCTCGTCAATTGTAATTTTTCCGATATTTTGCAATAATCCTGCATAATATATTAAATCTGTTGTTTTTTCATTCAATTCAAGGAAGTTGCAGATTTCTCTTGATAAATCAGCAGTTCTTTGAGAATGGCGATTTTTATACTTTCCTTTTAAATCAACCGCAAGTGCCAATTTTTCAACAAAAGCCTGCTGCTTATCCCCAAGGTCTCCTATAATTGCAGTCAATTGCGCACGGAGCCTTAAAAGTTCGCTTGTTGAAACATCTTGCACCCCGACAACCCTTTTCACCTGTTCAATTAATTTTTGAATACCGAGAGAAGTAACAAAAAGCCCTGCGGTTATTTTTAAAAGCTCAATGAATTCAGCCTCTAAAGGGCGGCTCATATCACGGGTAATTTCAATAGCCCCGATACATTCAAATTTATTCTTCATAGGAAAAATGATAACCTGCTTATTATCTTCATTAAGCATAATTACTTCTTCATCCTTGTAACTTTTTTCAATATGAGAAGTTACTTTCTCATCTCTGTTTTCGTCAGATGTTCCTGCAAGTTTAATCGGTTCATCTTTTTTTGCAAGAAATATCACGCATTTTTCCAAAGAAAGCATGAGTTTAATCGTTCTTGCAATTGAATTATAAATAATATAATCTTCATTTGAATCAAAACCCAAAATTGCAAGGGTTGAATCAATTGAATATATGGAAATTAATTCCATAAGCTGGTCTTTTAGACGCTCATTTTTTGTTTTAACCTTATTCCCGATTTTATGTGCAAAATCTGATGAAATTAAATGTTCACACAAAAAATCTCCT
>CAQTPN010000130.1 GCA_948888345.1 uncultured bacterium
AAGGCCGCAAAAAGGCCGCCAAAGACAATTTCACCAGATTGGCGTTGAAATGTTTGGCATAGATAAACCTTCAGCGGATGCCGAAGTTATAGCCCTTGCTTCCAATTTCCTTTCAAAAATGGGTTTGAAAGATTTAGTTGCAGAGATTAATTCTCTTGGCTGCACAGATTGTAGAAATGCTTACAAAGAAAAGATTAAAAACATATTAAGACCACATTTAGACAAATTGTGTGATGATTGTAAAATAAGGTATGAAAAAAATCCTTTAAGAATGCTTGATTGCAAAAATGAAGACTGCATTAAGATTTTTGAAAATGATGAAATTAAAAAGATTATTTTATCTGATTTTATCTGTGAAGATTGCCGTAACCATTATGAAAGCGTTAAAAAATATTTAGATTTATTAAATATAAGATACAAAGAAAATAAAATGCTTGTAAGGGGCTTGGATTACTATAATAGAACCGTTTTTGAAATTAAAAGCGATGCTCTCGGGTCCCAAAATGCAATCGCAGGCGGCGGCAGATATGACGGGCTTGTTGAAATGCTTGGCGGAGAAAAAACGCCCGCAGTAGGCTTTGCGCTCGGCGTTGAAAGATTGTATGAACTTGTTGAACATTTTGATGAAAACAAACTTGATTATTTTGTAGTATCAAACCTGCCGGATGAAGCCATAAAAACTGCTCAACTGTTAAGAAATAAAGGGTACAGCGCTGATTTTGACCTTCAAAACAGAAAATTTGGCAAACAGTTTGAAAAGGCAGGGAAAATCTCAAAAAATGCCGTGATAGTAGGAGAAGATGAAGTAAAAGGCGGCTATTATACAGTAAAAAACCTTATTACAGGCGAACAAAAACAGGTTAAAGAACTGTAAAATAAATATTTTTATATACAAAAATGGCCCGAAACTTTACATCAGGGCCATTTTTTATTATTTTAAATTTTTATTTTACTTTTTATCGCCGTAGAAATAATTCATAACAGCCGGCAATACCATTTCTTTAACTACAGCAAAACCTGCAACAGAAGCTGCAATCGGTCCGGCCATTTTCTTTACGGTTGCTAAAGAATTTTTTGAAACCTGTTTTCTCAATTCTTTTAAGCCTTGTTTTGCAGTCTTAACAGCTTCTTTACCTGCATCTTGAGCTTTTGCGTCCTTAATTGCCGTTTTTGCTTTTTTAAATTCATCTTTAAGCTGCATTTTACCAATAGAATTTTCTGCAACAAAACCGGTAGCAAGACCGACAACACCGCCAATGGCATATCCTGCAGCCTGTCTTACAACATTCTGGCGTCTTGCTTCAGGTGTATTCAAATTAACATTATTTACCATATTATCCTCCCATTATTTATTATTTTGATAGTATAAAACCCCTGAAAAATTTTTTTTGCCACTATGTAAAATGATTATATAAAACTTTTAAAAAAATTTCTTTTTGTAAAACTTTCCTTAAATAAAAAGTATGTAATAATGTTTTTATCAAAAGGAAAATAAAAGGGAGTTTGATGAAGGATTTATTTTTTAAAACTAAAATATTAAGCTTGAGCCTCTTTGCAATGTTTTTGTGCACAAATAACGCTCAAGCAATCATGGAAGCACCGCAATACGGCGGATTATCAGATGCTGTTATGAGGCAGTACAGACAATCAACAAAAGACCCGAAATTAATTCAGGCAGCAGAAACACTCAAAGGAACTCTCGGAGATTATTCAAGGCGTGCAATCTTAGGAGAAAATATAACGGGAAAGCCGATTAAGGTTGAATTTAAAGATTTATCGGAATTAAATCCCGCTTATGCGGAATTTGATGCTCTCGGGTGGAAACAAAGAAACGGCAGATTGAATATTTTCATAAATATTAAACATAGAAACGCACCAAAAGAAGCCCTTGCAGCAGTTCTTGCCCATGAGGCAATTCATCAGGATGAATTAAATTCATTAAATGAAGAAACATACTGCTGGACACTTGAAGCCGCAGTCTGGACTCAGCTGACCGATGATAATCCGGAGTTAGAGAATATTTCAAGTGCGCTTGTGGATAGAGAAAATACAATCAAAAGACTCTTTGTAAAAGGCGGATACACAAAAAAATATATAAGAAAATCGGTAATTTCAAACGCCGGATATCAAAATCTGCCGTCCCGTTCTCCGGGATTTGAGGATGATGATTCAAACGATTATGTTAACGGAAGGCCGCTTCCAAACTTTAATGAACCCAAAAATGAAGAGTTAAAAAAAGAAAATCTCTAAAATAAAAGACCCTTTTAAAAGGGTCTTTTTAATACTTTATAAAACACCGAGCACTCCTGCAGGATGAGCATATTCAATTAAAAGCGGGGGTGCTTCTTCCTTTTTATCTTCTTCAACAGTTTCAACCCACACCTTTGTGGAAGATTCGCCATAAAGGCCTGAATTTGAAATATCATATTCTTCCTTAACCTCAATTGCAAAGTTAATATCAGTTATATTCAATTTTTCATATTTTTCAATATAAAATTCCGCACCCCCGCAAACAGGGCAATATTTTGAAGCAGGAACAACTTCATCCCTTGTGCCGAAGCTGGCCCTGCTTGCTTCTCTTTTATGAGCGCAGCAGCTGCATCTTAAAACATAATAATACTTTTTAAGATAAACTCCGCAATCAGGACAGTACCCTTCGTTTGAATTCAAAAGAGCATTTGCATGACGGCATTTTGAAGCATTTGTTAAAATTGAAAACAGATAAATAATAAAATTTTTCATACACGTTTTTTAATAAAAATTAAAACAAAGTCAAAAATAAATACACCATTTAGCCTTATTTAATTAATCCCCGATAGACAAGTTTTGAATAATTATTTATAATGAACCTTAGGAGTTTAAATTTATGAAAAAGATTATTTTTACTTTGATACTTTGTTTAGGCTTAATAAATATGATAGCAGCAAATGCTGCAGAGGACCCCATAAAAACACACAGGGAAGCTAAAAAGGCCGAATTAAAAGCGCAAAAAGCTCAGGCAAGAGCGGAAGCCAGGGCCAAAAGGGCTGAAATTAAAGCCTTAAAGAAAACTTATAAAAAAGTAACAAAAGATATAAGCCTCATACGTGCCCTTGAACTTATGAAAGATTCCCCCGCATCAGGTGCATATGAAAAAATTATGGGAAATAACCCCACTTTAAACCCCATGAAGACAAGATATAAAGATTTGGGCGCAATGAAGCCTGAATACAGAAATTTTCACGCTATCTCAAAGATTAAAAGAAGAGAGATTACAATTAATGTAAATTCTAAATATAAAACAGCACCATTTGAAGCTCAAAGCGCAGTTCTTGCTGGCATGACAGCCCATGTGGATAAAAAAGAATCAGTAAATGAACTTGTTTATTCAAAAACACTTGAAGCTTTCTTGTGGAACTATTATTTGAAAAAAAATCCTGATTTAAAAAATGACAAATCTCCGCTTACAATCAGCGAAAATCGTCTTTTAAGACTGTATAAAAAGAATCCGAGAAATTCCCGCGATATTGAAAACGCAGTAAGAAGGCAGAGAAGCGACATAAAATACACCTGGGAATCTACAGGCTATACACATAGAGAATATACAGATAAAATGAAAAAGGTTTATGAAGCCTATGAAATGGTTGAGGGTATTTACGGAAAACCCGTTAAAACTCTGCCTGTTTCAAATTTAAATGAAAATTCAATAGACGATAACACCGTTAAAATTGAAACAGACCCGGAAGAACAATATATAAAAGACCATATAAGAAGCGACATTAAGGCAAATCCTGACCTTGAAAATCATTTTGAGCATCAGGTTTCAAACACAAACACGGAACGCTGTGAAATATGCGGATGCTTGATTCAAACACAAACGGACGATACTGAAGAATAACAGGGGCTTAAAGTTCCTGATTACTATGTTTAGGCCTGTCATCTGCAATTGTAAAAGTATTTTTCGAAAGCGTTAAAAAATCACCTCCAGAAGCGGCAAAAGAATTTTGGGCCGCTTCTTTGTTATCAGGGTTTACAATTTTCCCGATATTATCAATAAGCCCTAAAAATTTATCTTTTATGGTGTTGGGGTCTGAAATAAAATTGTTTTCTTTTTTAAAAGAAAAATCTTCATAAGGAGAATTATTCTCTTCTTCATCTTCTTCGTCCTCTTCATCCTCTTTTGAAGCAGAAGCAGTTTCGGATGAAGCATTAGAATATGCAGAAGATGTTCTGTAATAATCGTCATCATCCTCGTATTCAATTTCTGAGCGTTCAAATTTATCCTCACCATCTTCTTTTAAGATGGAGGCATCAATTTCTTCTTCTTTTTTCTTTTTCTTTTTTCTGCCCGTTTCAAGATATCCTGTATTTCCGCCGCCGCCATTATTCATCATATTTTGCGCACCGGTTATTTGCGGCATTTTAGAAGGTTGATTAATGTTGAATGAAGTCATAAATAGATATTCCTTATATATTATTAAAAACAATTTTCATCTAAAAATTGCCCTGACCGGCCGTTTTATGGTAAAATTTCTATCCGTAAGGGGATTTTACTTGATGAAAACTACAATAATTCTTCCAACCTATAATGAAAAAGAAAATATTGAAGATTTTTTAAACGCACTTTTAGCAGAAATCAAAAATATTGAAGGATTTGATATAAATATACTTGTTGTGGATGATTATTCTCCTGACGGTACGGCTGAAATCGTAAAAAAGACAGCGCAAAAAAATTCACGGGTTAATCTTCTTTTAAACAATACAAGAGGCCTTGGAAGAGCCTATATAGCAGGCTTTAAGTATGCCATGGAAAATTTTAGCCCTGATATTTTAATTGAAATGGACTCTGATTTTTCCCATGACATTAAAAAAGTGAAAGAATTATTAAACGGCACAAAAGGGGCGGATTTTGTAATAGGTTCAAGATATATTAAAGGCGGTTCAATCCCTGATAACTGGGCATTAATCCGAAAATTAAACAGCAGATGGGGAAATATTTTTGCCCGTCTTATTGCGGGGCTTTATAATGTAAAAGACTGCACATCAGGCTTTAGAGCAATAAAAACGGATATTTTAAAGAAAATTAATCTTGATAGGCTAAGGGCAAACGGATATTCTTTTCAGATGAATATTTTATTTGAATGTGTGCAAAACGGTGCTAAAACGGTTGAAATTCCTATTGATTTTAAAGACAGAACAAAAGGAAAATCGAAACTCGGGATAAACGATATCCTTGAATTCATCCTGAATTCAATAATATTAAGGCTAAAGCTCATCTTTCCGTCATTATAAACATTTTAACGTTTTTGCACATCTTGTGCATATAAAATACGATAAACTGCATCTACTTTTTTATGCACATTATTGGCATATTCACTTATATCCTCACCAATAT
>CAQTPN010000131.1 GCA_948888345.1 uncultured bacterium
TATAAAAAGTATGCTAGAAAAATTTACTCAAAAAGCAATAGATATTGTGCAAAACGCTCAGATACAGGCGGGAAATTTCGGCTCCGATAAAGTTTATTCAGAGCATATTCTGCTTGCCCTTGCTTTGAATAACAAAGGGGTTGAGGCAAAATTAATCGGTGCTGAAAAAATAAATACCGATGTATTGATTGAACTTGCAAACAAAAAAATTTTTTCTAAGCAAAAACCTAAAAAACGTGAATATATTTCATTTTCAGCCAGTGCAAAATGTATTCTGGAAAAATCTGTCGAAATTGCAAAAGAATATAATAATGCCCTTATAATGCCTGCTCATATTGCTTTAGCTATATTTTTCTCAAAAAATTCGGGTGCTTATGAAATTTTAAGGGAATTTGATATTGATGAAGAAAAAATTGTAAGCAATTTGTGCCGCTTAATTGAAAAAAATTCCAGCAAAAATTATTATAAACATCCTGAAAAAGAAGAGATACAAACTCAGGCTTTCAAAAACATAGACAGTCTTCTTGATGAATATTCCGTATCAAATCTTTTAAAAACAGCCCAGTCAAAACTTTCCACAATGGGTTATGAAATTTTGGGTACGGAGCAAATTGTTCAATCAATTTTGGATAATCCGGATAATTCTATTGTAAAAATCCTTGAAAACTACGGTATATCTAAAGAAAGCTTTGATAATGAATTAAAAAATTTCTCTGACAGAAACGAAGAATACGGGGAAAGAAAAATTATTTTTACCCCGAATGCCTTCAGGGCAATGCTTTTAAGCCTTGATACTGCGCGGGAGATGGGCTTCGTTGAAATGCGTCCCGAACATATAATCCTTGGCATTTTGAGGTCCAAAACAGGCATTGCATATAAGATTTTCGATAAATTATCAAGCCATACTTTAAATTTTGAGGAAGCTGTGATAAAAGATGTACACTCTTCTTCAAATGTGCCTGAAACTCTTGCCATTCTTCGCTTTGCAAAATCCGAAGCCGCTAATTTTAACAAAAAAACAGTGGGCACCGAAATGATTTTGCTTGGAATTTTAAGCCGCCCTAATCTTGCAAATGATGTATTAAAAAAACTTGGCATAGGTTTAAAAGATGCCCGAAGAGAAGTCGAAAGCGTTGTAGGATACGGGGTCGAAGAAAATAATAACGGTTTTGAATATTCGCTTCGCGCAAAAAAAATGCTGGATATTGCATATGGTGCAGCAAAACGCCATGGCAAAACAAAAATTGTATCCGAACATTTGCTTTATGCTATTACTAAACAGCCAAATTGTCTTGCTATGAAAGTGTTAGAGAATCTCGGGACGGATGTATTGGAGATAAAGCAAGGCATCTTGCAGGAATTAAACTCCGGAATTATTAAAAATATTGAATTTTAGGCCTATTTATAGTGTAATTTTTTATTAAGTTTTCTTTACAAAAGTTTATATATGAGGCAAATTATTACATTGTCTGATTTTATAAATGTATGAAAGTTTGCAGTATGCCCTTAAAACAACCTCTGAGTGCTAATTTTGACGAAAGTAAAACGCACCTGGCCCATCAAAATAATCAGTGTTCTGAAAATAACAGAACGGATTATGACAGCAGTATTTTCAGAAAAAACTTTTTGGGAAATAATATTAATTTCGGCACGCTCCGGCGGAACAACAGCCGCACTCTGGCGGAGGATACAGGATTTTTTAGAGATTTAACAACCCTGAACAGTGCTGTTGAAATTTTAAAAACGAATTTCCCGGATGGGGCGGAAATACTTGATTATGCTTGCTCTGACGGAGAGGAAAGTATCTCGCTGCTGGCATTGCTGGGTAAAGATAAAAAGAAATTTGATATAAAGGCTTTTGATACCAGCAGAAAAATGATTTCAAGGGCAAAAAAGGCTGATTATTCTATATTTACAGGATATTGGGATGATTTTTTGTTTCACCCCTCTTCAGTGCTTGATAAGGACAAAAGGCAGGCTATGCTTGCATTTTATAACATGATGAGAAAAGATAAAACCAGTGAATACCTTGCAAAAAATTTACAAAGTCCGCAGTATTACAAGCAAGCCTTTTATACACTGAAAGATAAGTATAAGGGGGATATTGAGTATAATGAGGGCAGTATTGAAAATATTGATATGTTGAATGCCGAAAAACCGGTCGGGGCAGTATTTTTCAGGAATGCCTTTTATCATGTTTTCAGGCCTGAAGATGGAAATGAATATAATTATAAAGAAATGAGCAGCCTTGAAAAAATAGAAAAAGCAGATGAAATTATAGATAAGATAGACAATGTTTTGGAGCCGGGCGGCATCTTTGTTATGGGCAATATACCGGCAGAGCATATTTTTGCGGCAGATGAAACCATCCCTGATTCAGAAAAGACAAAGCTTTTGGACCTGTATAATGATGTTTATCTTGATATTCCAAAACTTGAGGATGACTTGTATGTTTTTAATACTTCACCTATTGCAAAAGCCTTGCAAGAGCGGGGATATGAACCTGTATGTACTTCTAAATGGCGCATTGGTGAGGATTTAAAAAGTTTAAAACCTGTAGAGATTGATGTGCCAACGGTCTGGAAAAAACCATATTCCAAAAGTGCCGCCAATTAGGCATTTTATGCATTTTTATTATCTGAATTGCAATCTTTGCAAGGATTAGAAGGTTTTTAGAGTACCGGATGAAGCATCAACTGTTTTTACTCCGGCCTTTGTAAATTCAATGGTATACTGCGTTTCGCTGCCTGTAGTTTCACTTTTCAGGATATGTCCGATGCCAAAGTGATTATGGAAAACTCTTGTACCTTCTCTAAAAACGTTAAAAGTGCTTACAGGCTGGTTTTGCGGCGATTTTGCTCTTTCTTTGCATTTTGCAATCATATCTTTTAAATTAAATTCGGCCTCAGGTGCAGATTTTTTTGAAACTGCGTTGGAAATTTCTTCTTTTGGTTTTTCGGAATTTTCATTTTTTTGTTTTTTTACAACAAAACTTTTAGCCTCTGTCCTTTGAACTTCTTGAGTTTTGACTTCATTTGACGTTGAAGCGGCAGTGTTTTTTGATTTTTTAATCCTTGCAATGCTTGAAAGCAGCGAACCGCCTTTATTTGGCGTGTTTACCGCTCCGCTATCCTTTGAATTATAGGTGTTTTCACGATTTTTGTTTTCATTATATGATGATTTTTTCTTAAAATCGCCTCTAAAACATCCATAATCATTGTCATTGTTGTCTTTTGAAAGTTTTGAACCGCCCCATCCATTGTTATAAGCGACTCTTACACTCTCTTCATCTGATTGAATAAGATTTGATGGTATTTCTTCAATAAATCTTGAAGGCGGGAAAAATTTAATATCCCCCCAAACACGCCTTCTTTGCGCCCAGGTAAGGAAAAGCTTATCCTTGGCGCGTGTAATTCCAACGTACATAAGCCTTCGTTCCTCTTCAAGCTCTGAAGAATTCTCATTCTGGCCGATTGTACGTGCATTCGGGAACATTCCTTCTTCAAGCCCCGATAAAAATACAACGGGATACTCTAAACCTTTTGCAGCATGAAGCGTCATAAGGGTTACAGACTTTTCGTTATCTTGAACCTCATCAATATCTGATACAAGTGCTACTTGAGTCAGGAAGTTTCCCAGTGCCCCAAGGTCTTCAGCCTCATCTTCAAAATATGTTTCATCCAGCTCAAATTCACGTACAACGTTTATGAATTCCTGCAAATTTTCAAGTCTGGACTGGTTTTCAACCGTATCTTCCGCCTTCAATTCGGCTATATAGCCGGTGTATTCAAGGGTGTGGCTTACAAATTCAGAAAGCTGCATAGAATTTTGTTTTGAAATTAAGCTCGTGATAATATCCCGAAAACCCGCCAGTGCAGCCTTATGACGGGGGCTGAAATCTTCATTGTTTTCAATATCTTTTAAAATTTCAAATATGGATAAATCCTTGCTATCAGCCAACTCTGCCAGTTTTTTTACCGTAGTATCACCAATGGCGCGCTTAGGCACGTTTATAATACGCCTCAAACTCTGATTATCATTGACATTGTAGATTAATTTTAAATAAGCAACAATATCTTTAATTTCTTTTCTTTCATAAAATCTTAAACCCCCGACAATCTTGTAGGGTAAGGAATTTGACATTAAAGCTTCCTCAATTCCTCTGGATTGGGCATTTGTGCGGTATAAAACCGCCATATCCTCGTAGGGTGTACCGTTATTGAATAATTGACGGATTTTTTTTGCAATGTAAAGACTTTCTTCATAATCAGAATCGGCTTCATAGGTTGAAATCAGCTCTCCTTGCCCCTTTGTTGAATAAAGATTTTTGTCCAGACGCTCCGAATTATTGACAATAACTGCATTTGCGGCATTTAAAATATTTCCTGTCGAGCGGTAATTTTTTTCCAATTTTATTAATTTTGAACTCGGATAATCCTTCTGAAAGCCAAGTATAATCTTATAATCAGCTCCTCTCCAGCTGTAAATTGATTGGTCAACATCACCCACCGCACATAAGCTTGTGCCAGCTGTTTTAGCCTTTTCATCATTGTATAACATACGTATTAGCTTATATTGAGCCTTGTTGGTGTCCTGAAACTCATCTGTCAGAATGTGTTTAAACCTTCTTGCGTAATTTTCCCTGACTAATTCATTTTCAGCCAAAAGATTTACGCAAAGCATAAGCATATCGTCAAAATCCAGAGCATTATTGATTGCAAGCTGTTTTTCATATTCCAAATAAACTTCAGAAATCTTTTCCGTTTTATAATCACGTGCTGCAGTTGCGAAGGTATAAGCATCCTGCAGCTTATTTTTGGCATTTGAAATTATTGATTTTATAAGTTTTACTTCGTAAATTTTTTCATCCAGATTAAATTTTTTAATGGCGTTTTTTATGACGGTTTTTGTGTCTGTATCATCGTATATAACGTAATTATTGCCCCATTTTCTGCCGTCTTTTGTTTGATATTTATCAAGGTCGCGCCTTAAAATTCGCCCTGCGATGTTGTGGAAAGTGCCCACCCACATACGTTTTACGGTTTCTTCGCCAAGATAGGCTGAAAGCCTTGCGCTCATTTCTTTTGCGGCCTTGTTTGTAAAAGTTACCGCCAAAATTTCAAAGGGGCTGACGCCAGAATGCACTAAATTTGCTATTCTTGAGGTTAGAACTTTTGTTTTGCCAGACCCTGCGCCCGCCAAGACCAAAATCGGCCCGCTTGGCTCTGTAACTGCGCGGGATTGTTCTGTGTTTAATCCCTTTAAAAAAGCTAAATCCTGCATTGCTGTTGTAATTCCCCGTCCCTAAAAAAGTATAATTTAATAAAAAATAGTCAAAATTAAAAAAATATGCT
>CAQTPN010000132.1 GCA_948888345.1 uncultured bacterium
AATAATGACTGCTGCATATTTCTTTTGTATATTAATATTGTCTTTAATTATATATTTTAGCAATGTTGATTTTGTAGATAAAGTTTATACTGATATAAATGAGTATAAGCAAGCAGTAAAATCAATAATTAGAAAATCAAATAATGCACATTTTCCTTTGAATATTCCTCAAGATGCCAGAAATATAAAATTTTATAAAACTGCTGACTGGTTTTTGGGAAATGAAAAACTCTATCTTTTCTATGAAATTAACCAGCAATATATAGATAATGAGCTTAAAAAATATAATTTTATTGAAACAGAAGGACCTTTTGAAAAAGATGAACAATACAGTTATAATACAACGAGATATTATGCAGTAAATCATCTTAATTTAAACAAAGCAGGGTTTAAATTTTATGTGATTGGAAAAAATTCAACAGATAGAGGAAATTTTCCCACAGAATACGGCATTGCCGTGAATGATAAAACAAATGCCATTCTTTATTATTATGAATGTCTTGATTGAATTATTTCAGTAATTCATAAGGCTCTACTTTAAGAGCATCGGCTAATCTGCCAAGAACGTCTATACTGGGTTTTCTTGTACTTTTTTCTAAGAAACGAATATAAGCTTCACTTACATCTATTTGAATGCCAAGTTCACGCTGCGTAAGTTTTAAAGCTTTTCTGTGCTTTTTAATATTAATGCCGAGATTTTTTAATATTTTTTCCGTACCACTTGCCATATATCAATAATAGTGTTAATATTTTTATAAAACCGCAACATAGTGTTTCGTTTTTATTTTGAGGAGGTAAATATGCCGGATAATAATTTGCAAAATAATTCCAAAATTGAAGAATTGGCAAGGGAAATCTTTAACCTTTCAGCAATTTTGCTTGAATATTGCAGAAATAATACAGAAACACAGGAAGCGGAGTGTATTTACACAGGGCTTAATATCCTTCATCAAAAAGCAGATGATTTGAATTTAGAACTTATGGGTTTTGAATAATATCTTCTCCATAAACTTCTTTATAAACTTCCCTAAAATATTCAACACTTTCGTACAATGCTTCTCTGTCAAATATTTCAAAGGTTATCTGCGGAGATAATTGCATCTCTTTTAAGGTTTTTAATATGGGTTTAATATCAAGCGAGCCGTTTTTTAAAGAGCTATGCGCATCTTCATCCCCAAAATTATTATGAAAATGCATATGGTGAAGCATAATGCCGTAATCTTTAACCCAATCCGATACGGGGATTTTTGAATGTATATTGCAATGGCCGATATCAATTGTGGCCTTTAAATTAGGCGAATTAATCGCCGCAATGATGTTTCTTATAAGTTCATTATCTTTTTCGTGTACGTTTTCAATCGTTGCAACAATTCCTTCGCGCTCAAAATGCGGTATTAATTCCTTATAAAATTCAAGTGTTCCAAGGAAAAAGTTTTCCCTGTATTTTTGCTGCATTAATAAATTATTAAAACAGGTGTGGAAAACTACGGTCTTTGCGCCTAATTCCGCAGCTATTTCAAAACTCTGGTAGTATCTTTTAATTGAGGCTTCTTTGATAAGCGGGTCTTTAGAACATACGCAGAGATTTGAAAAAAAGCCATGGAGCGTTAAGCCGTGCTCTAAATCTTTAATTGCATCTTTGTATATACTTAAAGTTTCATCAAAATTTGTTTCAAGCTCTTTTAATTTGCCAAAACGGCTGATTTCTAAGCCTGTCCCGAGTTCATTTGCGGTTTCTACTGCGCCGTATATATTATGAAAATCTACTGTTGATGATATAAAAATTTTGCTTTTATTTTTCATAACAATTAGATTATAATTTAAAAAAAGGCTTATGTATATTATAGAATTATTTTTTAAGTTAAGGGAAAAATTTAAGGCAGGAAAAACCAGAAAAGATGCTGATTTACTCCCTGTTGAGGATGAAGCGGAAGAAAAATGCGAGCATATTTTTTCGCCCGTAGATTCTACAAATACTGTCTTAGCCTGTGTAAAATGCGGCTATTTAATTCATTGTAATCCGAATGAATTTAAGAAAAAAAATATTTTTGAAAATACGATAAACGATAAAAACAACAGTGAAGAGGATTTTAAACAGCTATAGCTCTGTAAATTTTATAAATTAATCTTAAAAGTTTTTCATCTTTATTAAATGCTTCAATCATCTCATCTTTAAGCTCATCAGGGCTTTTTGCCATAGTATCAAATGCAAAAAGTTCGCAGGGTTCTATTTCAAGCGCATTTACAAGCCCTACAAAAGTTTCATAAGAAGGATAAAATTTTCCGTTTTCAATATAACTGATGTTTGGAGTATTGATTTCAACCAATTCTGCGAGTTTTTCCTGTGTAAGTCCTTTTTTATTTCTGATTTCTCTTATTCTTTTGCCAAGAAGTTTTTTCATAGTATCTTTCATTTTTTGCTCCTCATTTGCTTATTTTGCCTTAGAAGTGCAATAAAAATAATACTATTTATAGTATAAAAAGCACTTGAAATATATTACCCAATAGTATAATATACAGTTAAATGATATTTTTATTTAAAAAATATAATGCAAAATATTATGAAAGGACTTGATAATGAAGAATTTCGGCGGATTTTTAAAATTCTATAAGGGGCATGCTCGAAGGCATGGGTTTTCAGACCCGTTGTTTTTAAAATTCTGTTTTGGCTCCCGTCATTGTGAGCACAGCGAAGCAAACCAGCCCTTACCCTCCTGTCATTGCGAGCAGCTCTTTTATTCCTGTCATTGCGAGCGACCGGCGGGAGCGCGGCAATCCACACCCTCTCCAATCATTGAGAAACTCTCCCCTGCCATTGCACCCTCCCCTGCTATTGCATTCCCTCTTGTCATTGCGAGCGAAGCGAAGCAATCCAGAGAAACTAATAAATGGATTGCCGCAGTCGGCCAAAGCCTCCTTCGCAATGACAGGAGGGAATTGCCGCGGTCGCTAACACTCCCTCGCAATGACAGAAAAGCTGCCTTTTCATTAGTAGAAATGTTAATGGCTTTATTGGTAGCTTCCTTGCTTCTTGCAGCACTTGCCCCCGTAATTACAAAGAGAATGACCGATAATGTTCATGTTACGGGAAGTTATAATCCTGCAGGTGCTGTTAAAAAAACCCTTGAACTTGAATTCGGCTCGCAGGATTGCAGTGATATTAAAACTGCAAGCGACGGCAGCCAGTATTGCGAAGGCGAATTTCAGGTGCCCGCGGGATATAACGGCATGTTAAAGGTTGTTGCCGTAGGTGCGGGCGGAGGCGGAGCGGCCGCATCTACGGCAGGATACACGGAATATACAACTGTCGGGGAAACCAATACGTTTAATGTTCCTTATGTGGTAAATGAAATAGAAGCAACCCTTATTTCAGGCGGTTCCGGCGGTGGTGCAGGCGGGCATGTTACGGAAAATGCAAGTTTTATGACTGCAGACGGTAAATTCAGCTGGACTCCTGCAGATATAACCGTTGGTAAATATGTAAATGTAACAGGATGCGGCGGCGGCGGAGGCGGCGCAGGACAGAGGAATATAAGTCCATCTGGTCTGATTAATGCGGGTACCGGAGGGGGCGGTGGTTCGGGTGCTTACGGCAGCACTGTTTTGCAGGTTGCAAATAAAAATCCGTGGGAAATTCATATCGGAGGAGGCGGCGGAGGAGGCGGTGCGTTTAACTGTGTTGCTCCCGGTAAAGGCGGCTATTATGCAGGCGGAGGCGGTGGCGGCGGAACTAACGGAACAAACGTGTGCCATGGTCTGGGCGGCGGTGCAGGTACTGCATCAGGCGGCACAGCGGGCGGCTCTTGTCAAACTTGTGATGATACCCTTTCTTCAAGGGTTGGGCAGAGTGCTTCTCCCACAGGCGGCGGTGCAGGCGGGGCAGGCACTACGGCAACGGGCGTCGGAAGGCAAAATAAAGCTCCTGCAGGCGGTTCGGGCGGTTCAATAGCAGGAGGCGGCGGAGGCGGCGGAACAAGAGGGTCAGCAGGCGGAGGCGGCGGAGGCGGGCCGACACGTTTAATTATAAATAATGTTCTTGCGGCTATATGGCCCGGTGGAGGCGGAGGCGGCGGCCATACGGGGTGTAATACAAATAATGGTACAGAATCTCAATGTTATCTCAGTGGTGCAGGCGGCGGCGGAGGCGGAGCAGGCGGAGGTAAAGGCGGAGATGTAACGGATACAATATGGAGTAATAATCCTTCTTTCAGGATGGGTAATCCGGGGCTTGGCGGGTATAGCAGCGCGTTTAGAACGAAGGCGGATGGAAGCGGCTCAAGGGGCGGTGTAATTAACGTTACAAACTATGCGTTTGACGGAAACTGCTGTCATGGCGGTGATTCGTTCAGCTCGCTCGGAGATGTTGCCCTGGGGCAAAACGGCAAACACGGCGCGCTTAAAATATCTTATCTTGATTACGGTTATTCCGGAGGCGGCGGAGGTGGTGCAGCAATGGTGCCCTTAAGAAAGGTCAGTGTAACATCGGGAGAAACGCTTAAAATCAAAGTCGGCAGAGGCGGTAAAGGCGGGACGAAAGGATATATGAAAGAGGACGGCACAATTGTACAGCCGCGGCTTGGCGAAGATTCTTCAAATAATACAAGCGAAGGAAATTGCAATGTATCCCGTATATCAAGAAATTCCACAGGAGAAATCATACTTACAACAAGTTTTTCCAGTAATTATGCAGGGCCTGTATCAGGTTCCATTAACGGATACGGCAGACCATATTCTTACAGTGGTGCCATAAATAATGGCCACCCGACTCAGCCGAATGCAAACGCACCTGTCAGCGTTAAAGGTTTTTCAAATGTACATGGTATTATTGGCGGTATAAAAACTGCAGGCGGAAACGGCGGTACTGCAACCTCTCCGTTTACCGGAACCTGTACAGGGGGTAAAGGTGGAACGGAAGCTTCTCCTAACGGTACAAATGCATCGGGATACGGCTGCGGAGGCGGCGGCGGATATTCGTATTACGGTGATGGCGGTGCAGGTTCCGGCGGTTATGCCAGAATTTCATGGAATAAATATTATAACCCCGATAAGGGTGCTTACGAACTTGCAAATAACAGTGCAGGCGGCGGAGGTGCAAGCGGGAATGTATTTACATACAGTATCAGCGTTAAAAGCAATGAAATATTGACATACAGGATAGGCAAAGGCGGAGGCGGCGGAAACGGAACTTTTGCATCCAGCAGCAACACGGCGGATTTGAAAAAGCTTAACGGCATAAAAGGCGGAGATACAGTTTTTGCTTTCGGTACATCAAAACAGATAACCGCAGGCGGCGGCGGAGGCG
>CAQTPN010000133.1:0-3926 GCA_948888345.1 uncultured bacterium
GCCTGAAGATTTGCAAATGAAAAATATATCTGAATTCAAGACGGATTTTACAAAAATTAAAGCTTACGCGGATAAAAACGAATTAAAAAATTGTCCCGAAAAATATTTAATTCCTCCATTGTCTGAAAAAGAGAGGGCTCTTTTGAAAAATTATGTGAAGAAAATGGATGCAAAAATTCAAAAGAACTGGACCGTGCCGAAGGGGCAAAAGGAATCTTATGCCGTTGTGCGCCTTAAAATCAACAAAAAAGGAGAAATTGAAAGCAGCGAAATTATACAATCTTCGCAAAATGAGATGTTTAATGCAACAGTAATGCAAACTCTCGGCCTTTCAGAACCTTTTGATACCATCCCTAAAGAATACATAAGAGATTATATACAAGTAAATTATGTATTTGGATATAACGTAAAAGCCAATAAGGACGGTACTTACGAAAAATTATACAAAGTAAATACCGCAGCAAACGTGCTTTCTACCCTTTTGCTTATTCCAATAATGATTTTAGGAATTGATTAAATTGTTATAAAGGTTAAACATTTATGTCCAGTCATTTGAGAAGGCCTTGCTTCCGTGTTTAACACAGGTAAAACATTTTTCTGTATCTAAGTAAACTTTTTTTGAATACTCTTCAAGAGAGGCTCCTGTACGTGCTCTAAAATCATTACACAGAACAGGACAGCAAAATACGCCATTTGTACTTACTATTCTTGAATTTGAGCAATCCAGTGTATTTTTATCAAATTCATTTGTTTCAACCTGATTAAAAGTATTTGCGGCAGGGTCAAAATATGGAATAATTTTTAAATTTATATCTTCAAATTCAAAATCAATCTTGGAGAGCATTTCACGGAATCCGTTGAAGAGTTCTTCTTTTGGCTCATTATAATAATTTACGGTTGAAATAATGGGGTTAAATTCATATTTATAAAGACTTTGTATTGCAAGAAGTGCTTTTCTAAAACTTCCTCTTCCTCTTATTTCATCATTCTTTTGCTCATCATAATGATCAAGGCTTATTCTATATATTGTTTCAAAATTTGATTCATCGTCAATTTTTCTTAAAAAGCGCGCTTTCTTATCATTTACAAGGGTTCCGTTTGTCATAACCGTTGTATTTGAGATTTTAAGGCATAATCTTAAAATTGTATTAAAATCAGGATGGAGCATTGGCTCTCCCCCGGTTAAATAAATGCATTTGAGGTTTTCTTTTTTGGATAAAATCAAAGATTGCTTAATTTTATCAAGATGAATAAAATCTTTTTCCTGTTTATAGGGATTTCTTTTTATATAACAGTGGGAACATTTCAAATTACAGTTTTTTGCCGTTAATTCAAAAAATAAATTGTTCAACTCATCCATTTTAACCTCAGGTGCCTGCATAAAAGCAGCACCCGCATTAAGTGTTTTTTGCGTGCTTTGCATATTGTTTTTATTCCTCAAAATAGTCTAACTTTAAAATTATTTTATATATTTATAAAAAATTTAAAATTACTCTTTCGGGCAGTCTAAAAATTATACAAAACAAAAATAACCGTCCTTTTAATTCGGACGGTTATTTAAAACTTTTTTCTTTTTATTCCTTAAGGAAGAGCCGGTGCCGGTGCTCCTGATTGAGCAGCTACTCCCGGAGTTTTTGTATATAATCTTACCTTTACATTGGAAATAAGAATTGTTCTGTCTTTTTCCCAGGGCTGCATCTCAATTTCTGCAAGATAGTTTAAATTTGAATCTTTCATTAATCCTTTAAAGAAATTTTGAAGCTGTGCATAAGTTCCAACCGCAACAATTCCAAGCTCGCAAACATTATACTCGGGCAGGTGTGCTGCAAAAATCGGGTCTGATTCAGGAGAATAATTATAATCAATTGACCTGATTCTAACACCTGATGTTTGAGCAATTGTTAAAACCGTTTCAAATAAAGGAGCGAAAGAAGCTTCGGGGCTAAATTGAGTTCCTTCAAGCTCATATATTTTCTTACCGTCAATAACGGGGGCTTTGGCTTTGTTTGACAGCTCAGCTTGAATTCTAAGGTTATTTTCTGTGGCCTGTTTCTGGCTCAAAACACTTTTTTCGGAAGCTGCCATCTTTACTATATCCATTGTCTTTGTTACCTGCGGAGGGATAACCTTACACCCGAATGCAACAACTACAACTACTATCAAAAAATAAAGCCAATTATCTTTAAGTATCTGTAACATTTTCTGCTTGTTTCCTTAATTTAGTTCATATCAACAGGTTCTAATTTAGGAAGAACCGGCGGTGCAATATTTGTACCTGAAGGCCCTTGAGGCTGAACATTTGAACCTGCCTGCTGATTATTGTCTGCTGAGTTTCCTTTTAATGATTTTGGAGAAGTTACGTTTGCAATTTCAAAATCAAATATTTTTTGATTGTCATTAACTGCAAGTTCCATATCATCAAGAGGACCGGTCACTACTTGAAGTCTGTTTAATTTAATGCTTGATTGAGGTGAAATTACTTTCAAGCTCTTATAATAACCGTAAATATCGTTAATTGTAGTTGAAATACCTTCAACTGCAACTCTCTCGCCATCTTTATTATAATAATAGGTAAGCCATACGTTGCTCGGGATATCAGAAGCCAAAGAATCATAGAAACTTATAGCTTTCTTGTTATCATTCATAATCTTATTAACGATAGAGTTTATATCTACAACGCCGCCTTGATTTTGAAGCTGATTAATATCATTATCGGCCTTTGTAATGGCACTTTTTGTTTTTTGTAATTCGCTTTCCTTGGCAGAATACAAGAAGCATAAAAGTCCATATATTAAAGCACCGATAAGGGCTATGATAATCGTAAGAACTACCGATACACCTCTGATAAAATCAGGTGTAACAAGGATTTCTTTATCAAGGAATGTAAAGGTTGCATAAAGTGTCTGCTGGCTTGCAGCACCTTTTCCGAAAATATTCAATACAAGGAAATCTGACATCTGGCTGTTTGCAGCACCCAGAGCGGATAATGTAATTGAAGATGCTTCCTTGCTTGTAATTTCGGGGGCAACATCTACAAACGGACGTTTTGCATATTTGTTGCAATCAATAGTTTCAATCTGCTCATCAAAGATGATTTGTGTTTTTAATACTTCAGCACAAATATCATCAGCTTGAGAAACTATTAATAATTTCTTCGCCGGATAATCCGGTAATATTTGAGAAACAGAAGTTGTAATTGCTTGATAAGCCTCTTCATAAGAGAATGACTTAATTGCAAGAGGAACTTCCTGATAATCAACCAGTCTTGAACCCACAAGAGAGAATATAGCATAGCTGTTTGTATTAATTAACAATACGTTCCAGCTGTAATTCTCTGCAATTTCTTTTGAACAGATGTTTGAGAAATAAACACCTCTTAAAATTGCACTGTAGGCTGATTCAATACCAACAAGGTTTGAACCGATGTCTGCAAATACATCCTTGATTTCATCCACAACCGTTTTTTGGAAAGACGTATAAACGATGTGTCTTGTATCCGTATTCGCATTAGTGTTAATATCCAGCCAAGCTGAAACAGGTTCTACTCTTTTAAAGATGTAGGATTCTTCCGCTTTAGCTAAGATAGCATTACCAATGGCATCTTCACCAATAATTAAGGGAAGATTCATAAAGTCAAAATGTACGTTTGGCAGTGTCAAAAATACGTTTGACTTCGGATTGATATCCAATTCATTGAATAAATCAATTACAGCACTTTTGAATGCGCCATAATCTTGAATTTCTCTTGTGGAGAAGTTGTATTCAATAAATCTTCTTCCATACTTAATTACCTGATTAGATTTCCTATCAGTAATGAGGACTTCTACACCAATGTTTGGCGTAACTGAAATTCCAACTATTTGTTTGTGTGTTGTACCGGCAAAATTGAACATTGCTCTATTTTTCTTTTACTCTAATAATACTCA
>CAQTPN010000133.1:3936-5285 GCA_948888345.1 uncultured bacterium
CGTTTTTGTAAAAAATACAGTATGTGGAGTATAAAAACCATGAAAAATTACATATGGGGAAAAAATGCAGTGCTTGAAACATTATTAAAAAACCCCAAAAGAATCAATAAAATTTACATTTCCAAAAATATCGGGATGGATAACAGATTAAAAAAAATTAAAGAAACAGCTCTTAATAATTCTGTAATAATTCAGTTTACAAATCTTAATAAATATTTGGAGATTATCAAACAGGAAACAGGTGAAGACGTGAATTTACAAGGGGTTGTAGCCTCTGTATCCCCTGTTGAATATATTACTTTAGAAAACTTCATAGAGGCATGCCCCGATAATAAATTTAGAAAACTTGTTATTTTAGATGGTGTATCAGACCCTCATAATTTCGGCGCAATAATAAGAACGGCAACTGCTGCAGGATATGACGGAATATTAATCGGAAATCACAGAAGCTGCCCCATTACCCCCATTGTTGAAAAAACATCAGCAGGGGCGGTTAACCATATTCCTATAATAAAAGCAAATAGTCTTTCGGGTGCTGTTGATTTTTTAAAGAATAACGACTGGTGGATAATTGCCTTAGATATGAACAATAGTGATAATTATTTTGATGTTAATTATAAAGATATGAATTTTGCTCTAATCCTTGGTGCAGAAGGGGATGGCATTTCAAAAACCCTTTTAAATAAGGCGGATTTTAAAATTAAAGTACCGTCAAAATTTGAATCATTAAATGTTTCCTCCTGTGCTGCCGTTGTAATATATGAAACCGTAAGGCAGACTGAATTTACATAAAGAAATTGGGCAAAATTTAAAAAATAAGTTATAATGGCTTTATTCTTTTTAGGAGAAATCAATGAAGACAAAATCAAACAAAAAAGATAATAATAAAGATTTTGAAGAAATAGAAGAGCAAAACGAAGATTTGGCATCTGAAAACGATGATGAAGATGCTGTTTTAGACGTTAATAAAGCTGAAAAAGTTGATTATAAAAGCGTTATAGCAGATGATTCCGTTAAATTATATCTCCAGCAGATAGGAAAAATTCCGCTTCTTTCTTATGATGAAGAAATGGCTGTTGCAAGAGAAATTAAGGAAAATAATTCTCAAAAAGCCAAAGAAACTCTTATAAGTTCAAATTTGAGGCTTGTTGTAAGTATCGCTAAAAAATATATCGGGCGCGGTCTTTCCTTTTTGGATTTAATTCAGGAAGGGAATATGGGCCTTATGAAAGCAGCTGAAAAATTTGATTATACAAAGGGTTATAAATTTTCAACCTATGCAACCTGGTGGATTCAGCAGTCAATAACAAGAGGAATTGCCGATAAATCAAGAATGATAAGGCTTCCTG